>JBKJYK010000128.1:0-2809 GCA_046715515.1 Candidatus Nitrosocosmicus sp. | reverse complement strand
TACCCTTTTAAAAACGAAAAATACGGAATGTATGAGTTTGGGTGGGGCGGTGGTATGGAACACCAAACTTTTTCTGCAATGGCTTGGAGCACCATGAGTAGTTGGTCCACTATTGCGCATGAACTTGCACACCAATGGTGGGGAAATAAGGTTACTTTTTCTACCTGGAACCATCTTTGGCTGGCAGAAGGATTTGCCAAGTACTGTGAAGTGTTGGCGGCAGAACTTATTCCTGGTTTGGGTCAAAATCCAATAACACATCGCTCTGGTATAAAAAGCACTGCTCTTTCAACATCAACAACATCCGTTTATTTACCTAATGCAACTATTGCTAATTCAAATTTGATATGGACCACAGCAAATAATAATGCTATTTATCAAAGAGGTGCTATGGTGGTGTCCATGTTGCGAAAATTAGCAGGGGATACTAAATTCTTCCAGGCTTGTCGAAATTATTTAAGCGATCCGGCGCGGGCGTACAAATCGGCAGTTACAAATGATTTAAAAAATCATTTTGAAGCAGTAATAGGATATGACCTTGACGCTTTTTTTACAGATTATATTAATGGAACAGGTAATCCCTCTTATGATGTAAGATGGGGAAATACCGGAACAAGGATCAACATTGAACTGACTACTCAAAGAAGAAGTGCCAGCAGTTCAATTACCTATTTCCGTACACCCATAGTTTTAAAATTTTCGAATGCTACCAAAGATACAACTGTAGTTATCTACGATGAAAACGGGCAGCTTTCTTATGCAGGTAATGGTATACAGGCAACACGGAGTGGAAATAGACTGGGTTATAATCTTTCATTTATCCCCACCACAGTTACTGTTGATCCTGATGATGAGACTTTGGTAAGAGGGCAGGATGGAACATTTAATGAATCTACTGTAGTTAAAACTTCAACATTAAATAATGTAAATCTTATTTTATTAGATATAAATATTCTTGACTTTAAAGGTTTGATACAGGATAAGGAAAATCTTTTAAGCCTTCTAATTGCACCTACACAGGAAAAAGGCATTATCACATTGGAAAGAAGTGAGAACGGTCGTCAATTTACAACGATTGGCAATATGCAGCAATCTTCAAACACCCCCGCAGGTATTGTATATCAGTTTACCGATCAACAGATCGCTTCTGCAAGGCTTTATTATTACCGGGTAAAAATTGTAGACGAAGAGGGCGACATAACATATTCAAAAACAATAAGCCTTATTCAAGTGGAAAAAATTCCGCTTATTAAAATCAGCCCTAATCCTGTTAGAGATCATCTAAAAATAACGCTCCCCGTTGAATGGCAGAATGATTTAATTCAAATAAATATTTATAATGGCGTGGGTGCAGTTGTAATGCAAGAGCTGCGAAGCAGCACGGGTTTTAATATAAAGATGAGCAAATTATCAGCAGGTAATTATCGGATTGAGCTGATAGGTCAGGCTGGACAAAAATGGGGAGGCTCTTTTACGGTTATTAAATAGATGTAATTTTTAGATATACTCCATCCTTATGAAAAAATATTTACACAATTTAAAAATGTGGTTAATTCCGCTGGTTTTACTTTGTTTGTTTGCCTCTTCAGCGTTGACACAACCGGCTACAATTAGTTATCCATTTGCTGTAGGGCGTACCTCAACATGCGGTACGAGTGGTACAGCACAAATGCACTTTTACAATTACAGTAGCGCTATAAATACAATCAATAACGCTTCCGGAGGTCTGGTGAATCCCTGCGTGCCTCAGTTGAGAATTGGGCTCCCTATTGGTGGAACACAAAGATTTACTTCTAGCCTTGCCAGCGTTAGCTTTAACCCAAAAGATCATAAAGTATATTATTTATGGACTGCATTGCCACCAAGTTCACTTGCTACAGGTGGAATACCCCGTACGTATGCCTGGAGTTGGGACTTGGGTACTTGTCCAGGTACAACGACAAATAAACTTGACACGATACGTTCTTTCCCGGCAGACATCCTCGGTGTTGCTTTTGATAATAATGGTAATGGTTATATCATTGAATTTACAAATGCCTTAGCTACTACACCTCCTACCTATAAAGTAATGATCCGTTCCATTAATTTTGCCACAGGTCTTTTAGGGGCTGCAGATACCCTGGTTTTAACCGGTGGGGCAAAAATTTATCAAACTGGTAGTGGCGACGTAGCTATGTCACCTTCAGGACAGATGTTTTTTGTAGTGGATAATAAACTCTTTACCCCTAATTACCAGTCTTACACTGGCTCAGGTGCCAATCTTACCTGTACTTATATTGACACCGTAAAAACCACTAATAATTTTGTAGGATTAACCTATGCACAGGGAGAAACAATTGCTGCTTATTCTGGAGGAGGATGCCCGTTTGAAGAAATTCAACCGTTAACAGGAGTTAATAGTCCCATTACTAAAATCGGTTCTGTTTTCTCCGCATCTGACCTGGCAACAGTGATATCTGGTATTGGTGCTGCAAAAAATTTAGTGTCAATCACACCAACCGGCACAGCCAATCAGTATGATGTAGTGTACGATGTTTACGTAAAAAATTATGGGAATGTAGATATTACCAATGTTCAGGTTACAGATGATCTGACTGCTATAAATGGAGCGGCAAATGTTTCTAACGTTACCACATCCTTTATCTCTAACCCGGCCGGGCTTGTATTAAATACGTCTTTTAATGGCAATTCGAACAAGAATCTTTTGAATGGAATAGTTACATTACCCAATTGGCCTACTGCCAATAATAATTGCATTATTCGGATATCGTGTCGGTTATCAAATATTACTAATGGTGTTGTATATAAT
>JBKJYK010000127.1:0-2633 GCA_046715515.1 Candidatus Nitrosocosmicus sp. | reverse complement strand
ATAACTAATTAAAATATCCCCCAAATACAATATCTTGATAACTTGAGATTTTAATTTCTCTGCCTGCTCTTTAGTGCTGATCTGCAAAACCGTTCCGTCTTTTAGTTTTACAATAGGAGGCTCAATTGTGTCTACCAGGGCAATGGTTGAAGCTTTACCAGGCACATCCATTTTTATTTGCGTCCCAACAACAACGGCATTATCTAGTAGGATAGGGATAATACTGTGAATGCCTATGGTTGCAAAACCAGTATTAAAACATCGTCCATAACGTAGTCTAAATCCTCCAATATTTTTATTCATTGATAAAACAGGTCGGCCTGTAATCACTTCTGACATCCTATGGCTTACGGTGTCATCATCTCCAGTTTGGATTGCGCCCTTGACCTTTCCCAGCCAATCCCAACCTTCCAAGTTTAATGTTTCTACAAGTTTTAAGAGTTTTTTATTTCTGCCTATTAAACCATCATTCATAACCCTTAAAGCCCCTCCCCTAACCCTATTGGTTTGGATTCGTTTTAATCCCCTGTGAATTACTAATTCGACGGGATCGGTATCCACCCCATCCAATTCAACCGGTAAATTTGATATACAATTGTGAATATCTTCATCCAATATTTTAAATTGAAAGTTGCCTACCTCTCTTTCATATAACCTTAATTCCTCAATAAACCGCCCTGTTTCATCATCGAAAGAATTAGCCTGGTACTTATCAAGTCCGGTGACTTTTCTGACTTGGTCTGCAATCAACATAGTAAGGGCAGCTTCGGTTCCACCGGCAGATCGTATAGGCCCAGCAAAGGATATCGAAAGGTATTTTGAGCCATCTTTGTTATCCTTGATTTGCACATCTGATATACCCTGAAGGGGGGCAACAGTAACTCCCTCTGTAACAACGGCCAAACTCACTCGAACTGCATTTTCTAGTCTTGTCCTAAGATCACCTGTTCCATATTCTCCCAACGCAATTTCCTCAGCTATTTTTAAAGCTGCCTTTTCCTTTGTGGTGTAATTTAATAGGGATCTTAATCTATCAGATATATCGATATTATGCATTTTGGCTACCCTATCGGAAAGATCATATGCTATTTTTGGTTCTACAGTAGTGGTAACATCGTAGCCTTTTTGCCTTGCATTTTGAATTAAAGTATACAATCTATTGACTTGCTCTAAAATATTTATTTGATAGTTCACATAATGCTGTGGAATAGATATGCTTTGTAATCTTATTTTGGCCTCATCTACTAAAGTCATACATAATCACACAGATTTTATGAGCGTATAGCAGTAATAATATTGGAAAATTTTTTTTCCCAATCGGGATCCTGTTCAAGCAATGTTCCAATAACCAAAATATCGGCTCCTGCATCTGCTAGCTCTTTTGCAACAGCTGAATCTTTTATGCCTCCACCTACAATTAGCATGCCATCAAAATATTTTCTTACGCTAGATACCATATCAGAGGTGATATTTTTATGGGATCCAGAACCTGCTTCTAAATACACAAACCTCATTCCAAGATATTGTGCAGCCAGTGAATACATTACTGCAATTTTATTCTTTTCAAAAGGTATTCCCTTCGCACGCCCTACAAACCACGCTGTGGTATTTTCCCCTATTATTATGTAACCTGTTGGTAGGGGCTCTATTTTGTATTTTTTAACCAATAAGGCGCCAAGTGCTTGGGCACCAGAAATAAAATAGGGATCCTCTGAGTTAAGCAATGAGGTAAACAATATGGCATCAGCATTTGGAGAGACGCCCGTAACGTTGCCTGGGAATAGGATAATTGGTATAGAAACTATAGACTTTATGGATAAAACTAATTTGTCTAAATCTAACTGATCAATAGCCGAAGAGCCTCCTACCAAAATAGCAGAAGCGCCTAATAGCTCCACTTGTTTTGCCACATAGGATACATCATTGAAATTTTCAGAGTCTAATAAAGCGAAGCATATCTTTTTGTGTTTTTTAAGCTCGTCATTTATATAGTTTTCTACCCGATTCAATTTCAATTAAACTACTAATAACTTTTTTTAATTTATTATTTATGCTATCTATAATTAAATAATTAAAAAGTTATATAATAAAGCTATACAAGTTTGTATTATTTATGGATAATAACAATAATGTAAATAATTTGTTATTAAACAAATTTATTGAAAATTCTTCATTTACCAAACGACAAATACAAATAATCTATAAAATTCATAATAGGGAGGCAAGACTTAAAGAGATAAGCTCCGGGGCATATTATAGAGAAGTAAAGCAGTGTAAATCTAAGATAAGAAAATTGTATTACTCCATCATTGTTCTTAATTTAATGGGCATTTTAAATGGTGAACAATTGACAACCATAGACTCAATTGTTCACAAATTGGATATACTGAAGGATAATCACAACATACATCACAATGATGCTTCAGATCCTGTGATAGACATCATTGAAAAGCTACTAGATAGGATGATATTATTGTAAATTTCAGTAGAAAACGACAAAGGACCTGTAGCTCCGTCACACCCAATAAGCATATATCACACTTATTGTCATATAGGATGTGAGCATAGATGTTGTATCACTATTATTATACTACACTACCGTCCCATTTTGCCTTAGCCTAATTGCAACAATA
>JBKJYK010000126.1:0-6432 GCA_046715515.1 Candidatus Nitrosocosmicus sp. | reverse complement strand
GGTGATAGATGGAGATATTCAGGACGATCCTGTATTGGACGTACAGGTTGCAACTTTCATTGAACGGGGTTTGTTGGGAATTGATTTATCCACGAGTGCTGACGGCAAGACATATGCATTTCTCTATTACACTGAATCAGGTGGAGGAGAAGATAATGATGATTTTGAAAAAGGTGTTGAACCGGTAGGTAATATGTTGTATAGATATGAATATGCCGATGGAATGTTAACCGATCCGGTTCTTCTTTTGAATCTGCCTGCAGAGCCAGGCACTACTAATAGAACCGATCACGACGGTGGCAAAGTTTTGATTGGGCCTGACAATAACGTGTATCTGGTTATTGGGGAGGTGGGTGGCCATAGAACCCTTGCTCAAAACATAGCAGATGGTCCAGATGCTGATGGCACGGGTGGCATATTAAGAATAACACAAGATGGTGAGGCTGTACCGGGCGGTGAAATTTTTGGTGAGGATTTGCCCCTTAGCCTTTATTATGCAATAGGAATTCGCAACAGCTTTGGTATGGATTTTGACCCACTAACAGGTAACTTGTGGGATACTGAGAATGGCCCGGCAGCAGGCGATGAAATCAATTTAGTTGAACCTGGTTTCAACAGTGGTTGGGCTTTGATTCAGGGAAAAGAAATCGATGACACTCTGAATACTGGTGCCTCAGCGGAAGATTTGGTGGCATTAGGTGATAGTCGTTATAGCGATCCAAAGTTTGTTTGGAACATTCCTATAGGCATCACTGATGCTAAATTCCTAAATTCTGCTAACTTGGGAAAAGAATACGAGAATAATTTTTTTACTGCAGACATTAACAATGGATATATTTACAGATTGACGCTTAATGAGGATAGGGATGGAATTTTAATAAATAGTGGTTATGTTGGGGATTTGCAATCTATATCTGACAATGCTGTTGATACTGCAAAGGAAAGTGAACCAATTATTTTTGGTCAAGGCTTTGGTGGTATAACTGACTTGGAAGTAGGTCCAGATGGTTATTTGTATGTCTTGAGCTTTAGTGGAGACCTGTATAGGATATTGCCAACTTCTGCGAGCTCAACGCCAAAAAACCTACCAGCTGCCCCGCTACAAAACACTCCAACAGCGCCTGCGTCCCCAGATTCAATCCCGGCAACAATTGTAGGTATAGCAGATGAAGAATCGTATTCGCCAAACCCAATTGAAATTGAGGCAGGACAAACAATCACATGGTTCAATGATGATTTGATAGCTCATACCGTAACATCCACCTCTGGTGGTTCAGATGACGGCTCTCTGTTTGATTCGGGTAATATGTTGACCAAACAAAGCTATAGTTTGACGTTTGATGAGCCGGGAAATTATCAATATTTCTGTATTTACCATCCTACGATGGTTGGGGAGGTTAATGTAAATTAGAAATTTTCTATTTTTCTGGGGTAGATGTGACCTTTTCGGTTGTATTGAACGCTAAGAATGGAATCAGAGCCTTATTTACAGAATATAATACAAAAATTGTGTTTTCTTTATATGGGCCAATCAACATTTGTTACCTCTTCATATGGTGATTCTATTATATATGATATACATAAAATGGCCCTTTTTTTTATGGTCCGTATTGTGCTCAATTAGGCATGGTAATACTTCTGACCGCCATCTGACCGCCATCTGACCACAGGTGTAGTGCGAACATACACTTTTGGTATACAATAACCTATGTTATTTTTTAGATTACCTCTTTTGCTGTTTATTACTTGATTTAACTACTATTACATAATTGTGACACACAAGGTGAACAGACTCCCAAAAAAACAAAACTAAAACTTTATCATTATTTCTAAAAGACAGAACCAAACCAAGGGTTTGTGAATGTTTTGTGTGAGAATAGGTATGGAGGAACCATTCGGTCAAATGAATTAAATAATATTTGAGCTGCTTAAAATGAAACAAAGTCTCAAAAGAAAAGATTGGTGAGTTATGATGCTATTGATTTGGCAATAACCGTTTAAATATTAGGCATACCTAAGAATTAGGGGAGCCTAAATAAATAATGACTCAAACTCAACAACATGTTTTTAAAAAAGAAAAACAAGACTCTATGCCTATACTAAAGGAATTATTTGATGGATTTTCATATAAAATACTTTTATCCACATTAGATGAATCAAAATCTGTTTTTCAAATCTGTAGTGAGAATGCGGTCCCAATCAGTTCCACCTATAAAAAAATACGAAAGCTAAAAGATATTGGCCTCTTGTTTATAGACAGAATTGTGATTAGCGAAAGGGGCAAAAAAATAGTTTTCTACAAAAGCAAAGTCCGATCCATTGAATTGACATTGGATAAGCAGCAGGTTATCTTGCAAATAAAAAAATGAAGAAAACTTTTTCATTTGATAATACGAAAAACCTGTAAAATAAAAAGCCAATCCTCGCCCAAATTTATTTATGATGGTGCTTCTAAATTGCCAATCAATAAAGTTAAAAAATAATATACTATCTATTATAATATCTGTTAATGACTATTTACTCGGGGAATTCCGATTTACCGGAGCAGTTGTATGTAGGCACTGCAGAGGCAGAGCATGTAGAAATGTACTTGAAAGCAATGTGGTCGATATTAGAAAGTGGTCAGGAGTTAAAAGTTAGTTCAATAGCCAAAATATTGAATGTGACTCAGCCGTCCGTAGTTCAAATGCTTCATAAATTAAACGATACCCGTTTAATTGATTACAAAAAAGGTTCGATAGTTGTTCTTACTGGCGAGGGGGAAAAAATAGGTAAGCAAATGATTCGTAACACTCGGTTGTTGGAAGTTTTGATGAGAGATGCTTTAAAAATAGACATAGATGAAGAAATGGTGTGTGGAATTGAACATCATATGAAGGAAATATTTACGGAGGCATTATGTACACTATTAAAACACCCCACAATATGCCCACATGGATACCGTATTCCCGCGGGAAGTTGCTGTATTGAAAAATAATGGTTTTTGAGATTTTATCATTTTAATATCCTAAGGCCAAATCATTGGTTTAAATATAAATCAAATTAAATTAAGTTTAGACAACCTATCATGCTATTTCGACCAATTGCAGTTTTTGATTCTGGCTTAGGTTCATTGTCTGTTGTAAGAGAAATAAGAAAAATTGCCCCAGCAGAAAATATATTGTATTTTGCCGATAAATTGAATTTTCCTTACGGTAAAAAATCTAAAGCCGAGTTAAAGTCCATAATAAGGAATTCTATTAAATTTTTAGAAAAATACAGGCCTAAACTCATAGTTATCGCCTCTAATACTCCCTCTATTCAAATTTTTGACGAAATAAAAACCGAGTTTTCAGTTGACATTATCCCTACAAAACCTCCGCTCAAAAAAGCAGCTGCTATTAGCAAAAAAAATCATATCGCTATAATGGGTTCCACTGGATTGATAAATAGCAAAGAATTCAATTATTTGTTAAAGAGGGAAATTCCCCAGCATATTTTTATCACCAAGATAGATTCATCTGATTTAATTGATATGGTCGAAAATGGATCGTTTCTATCGGATCGAGATCAATCCTTTAAAACCATTAAAAAGACAATAAAAGCAAATTTCGAAGAATCTATAGACGTACTTGTTTTGGGAAGTACTCATTTATCTCTTATTAAAAATTACATTGGAGATCTTTTGCCTTCGATAAAGTTTATAGATTCTTCCTCTCAAGTTGCAAAGGATGCAAAGAATTATTTGCAATTCAACAAAGATCTAAATAAAAACGGCACTGGAAAACTTGAGATACTTGTTTCATCAAATAAAAATGATTTTCAGGATATACTTCGATATATGGGCACAAGGGAAATAATATATGACGTATCTCTGCAATTCTAGTGTTTTTCTGGTAGCATTTAAATTACTTTAGACTGAATAGATGAATGATTTTTCTGGTTATTGATGCATAGGATATGAAAAAAATTCGGATTGGAATAGATGTAGGAGGTACCTTCACAAAGGCTGTAGCGATTGATGTATTGGATAAAAAGATTTTGGGAAAAATGTCGGTTCACACAACCCACTCTTCTGTGGATGGTGTATCTGAAGGAATTGTTAATGCGTTATCATCGCTGATCACAAGAAACAGCATAAATCCAATGGAGATAGAGTTAATTTCTCATAGCACAACTCAAGCAGTTAATGCTCTTTTGGAAGGAGACGTTGCAAAGGTTGGCATTATTGGGATGGGTGTGGGATTAGAGAAATCTAGTATCATAAAAAGAACTCACATAAAAAACATTCCATTAACCTCTAATAAATTTTTAAAAACTTGTTATGTTTTTTTGGATACCTCAAAGTACCTAAGGGAAATTGACATTAAAAATTCAATTGAAAATTTGGTTTCTGAAGGAGCTCAGTCTATTGTTGCCAGTGAAGCCTTTGGCGTTGATGATCCAAGTAACGAAATATTTGTAATGGATAATTCAGAATTGCCATGCACCTCTGGACATGAATTAGCAGGTATATACGGATTGGAAATCAGAACCTTGACTGCAATCATAAATGCAAGCATATTACCAAAAGCTATCATTACCGCCAACTTTGTTAAGTCTGCAGTAAAAAAACTTGACATATCTGTCCCATTGATGGTAATGAAAGGGGACGGAGGCGTTACTACATTGGAATCCTTTTTGCATAAGCCCATAATCACTGTTTTATCGGGGCCAGCTGCAAGTGTTGTTGGTGCGCTTCTTTTTTTACAGGTTTTGGAGGGTATTTTTATTGAAGTGGGGGGAACTTCAACAAACATTAGTATTATAAAGGATGGGAAGCCTGAAATGCGTTACGTTACTATTATGAATCACCCTACATGCATTAGGTCTTTTGATGTACGTGTATGTGGGGTGGCGGGTGGTTCGCTCACAAGAGTTTCCAAGCATAAGGGAATTGTTGATGTGGGCCCAAGGTCCTCTCACATAGCTGGATTGGAATATTCTTGTTTTGCCGATCCAGTAGAATTACGGGAGGGAAAGATTGTGCTCTTTAGCCCATTAAACGACGATCCTTCTGATTATGTCTGCATCAAAACTCCTGGTGGAAAGCTATATGGTATTACCAATACTTGTGCAGCTAATGCATTAAGCATAATTCCTAATGATGATAATGCATTCGGAAATCCTGAATCTGCAAAAATTGCCATTACAAAACTGTCTGAATTTCTTGGGATGCCCTACAAACAAATAGCCGAACAAATACTTGACATTTCCATATCTAAAATTGTGAGTTATATAATGCCTGCAATAAAAGAATACAAATTGGCAAAAGATCGGGTAATCATCATTGGCGGCGGCGGCGGCGCATCGGTTTTGGTTCCAAAGGTGGCTGAAAAACTTGGTTTTCAATACAAAAAGGCGGAGTATGCCGATGTTATATCATCTATCGGAGTGGCAACAGGAATGATCTATGAAGAGAGAGAGCGTACAATTGCCAACCCGTCTCCTGAGAATGTGTCTGAGTTGATAAATGAGGTAAAAGACGAAGCTATTTCTAAAAATGCATCGCCTGATTCATTGTCCATTCAATCTGAATATATCAGCGAACGAGCCGTGCTTAGAGTTACAGTTATAGGAAATGTTACGCTGGATTTGTCTGCTGCTCGCTCTAGGGAATTGGATTATGATGAATTGGTAAGGACAGCCACTGAGTTGTTTAGACAAAACGGAAATGTTGTTTTGGAAAATACTATCGGAAATTATTATGTTTTTTCTAATTCATATTTGCTAAAAAAATTTTTGTTTAAAACAAAAAAACAATCAATCTTAGTACTTGATAAATTTGGCAGAGTAAGACTGTCTTTGGATTCTGGTAGATTGGTAAATGGTTATTCAAAGGAATTATCTGAAAACTTGTTACAAATTTTATCCGGTGTATCATCATCATCATCTTCTGATCTTTCGCCTCAAATCCATCTGATTGATGGATTCCAAATACTGGATTTCTCTAGCCTTACTGCAAAGGAACAGGTTATTAAAGCTATTCGGGAACAACTAGATAAAATAAGTTCTAATGTCGTATTGGTTGTAAAGAACTAATTTTTACGGTAATTCAATTATAGATCCAATTATTGTCAGATTATGCTCATTTAACATTTTTAAGATTCTAAAATTCATTTCAAAATGTCTTGAAAGATATAGTAGTTTTGGCTGGTCCCGCCTCAATAGATCTAGGAAACCATATTTCTACCCGTTTAAAGTCTGTGTCCATTCCTATAGATCTTAGAATTTTTTCGGATGGCGAGAGTAAGATAAGGATTGATGCAAACCTTTCAAATAAAAAATGCATAGTAGTTCAATCTACCTATCCTCCTGTGGACTCACATCTATTGCAAACACTAATGATTATTTCCTGTTGTTACGACCTGGGAGCCTCAGAAGTTATAACTGTAATGCCTTATATGGGATATG
>JBKJYK010000125.1:0-8186 GCA_046715515.1 Candidatus Nitrosocosmicus sp. | reverse complement strand
CTGCATACCCATCGTACGAAATAGTGGCGCCTCCTTTAACATTATATCCTCCTTTTGTAGTCACAATGACTACCCCGTTAGATCCTCTTGAACCATAGATTGCGGTAGAAGCGGCATCTTTCAAAATATCCATTTTTGGATATATTTTTTTTCTGAGATATTGGGGAGTATCTAAATATTCCAAAAGCGTAATCATAAAGCTAATTTCATCATTTGAAGGGTTGATTATTTTATCATGAAAAATATATATATTTTCGACTCTAAAAATGGAAAGCGACCGGGCCAACTGAAAAATTTTGAAGGTTTTATCAATATCAGACGTAGTTCCATATAAAAAAGAATCTGGAACTGCTACATTAAATGTCATCTTTGAGTCGGAAAAAGATATCACCTGTTTTCCAAAAGCTCTTTGACAGCACCTTCCAAATAGCCTTCGGATCCAAAGAAACTATATCGTAATATACCGTCCTGGTCAATGATAATTGAGGATGGGGTTCCCCGAAGTTTATATAATTCAAAAGTTTCTGCAGAATATTCTTTATTCCCAAGATAATTCCTAACTCTTGAGAATAAGTCCTCTTTTTCTTTTTCTGAAGAAGGTTTGTAATCTGAAAAGTATGTTTCAATGAAATCTTTAATCATATCTTCAGATATATTTTCAGGCATTTTCGTTATTTTATCCATTGCTACTGGGAAAGGAATTTTATAAAACAACTTATTATCGTTTACCAATTTGCCATGTTGCCTTAATGTTTTATAGGTTTCTCCTATTACTTTACCTTCAGATAATAGTAACTTTAAATTGTCCAAGGTATTTTTATCATAATCTTCAAAAGCAGTTGCAAGGCCAATCACCCTTACGTCTTTATTTTTAAACTTTTCATAAAGAGAGATCGATTGAGGCAGTCCATATAAAAAACATCCTGGACAATTTACCTGAAATACCTCTACAACAACAACATTACCACGTAATTTATCAATATTGGTAGGGATTCCTTGAACCCATTCAGAAATTTTGAAATTATGAGATTGCGTACCTATTTCTGCAAACATTTTAAACTAAAATCTCATTTCCAAAAGAATTATTTAAATTGTATTATAGATTGATAAAAATAAAATATTCTTTGGTTAAAAGTTAAGAAGAGTTCTCTTTAACTTGAACTTCTTTTGAGTACCTTTCAATTTCTTCTTCAGAAAGCATCTTTAGCGTTTTAGTATTAGAATCAATTACGGCCAACCTTATATGCTTAGAGCCAGTTTTTTCTTCACTTACAGTAAAAATAGATTCTATAGCCAATATACAAGCCTTTTCCAGTGACATATCATCTCGATAATTCTTTTCTAAAAACTCAGTTACCTGCTCACTTCCAGCACCAATTGCTACTGCATCATAACCAATGTAGGTACCACTGGGATCGGTAAGAAACAAACCGAGACCATTTTTATCTACACCCGCCATAATCATAGCGACACCAAAGGGTCTAGCACCACCATATTGTGTATACTGTTGTGCCAAATCGGCGAGATTTTTAGCTACACCTTCTACATCAACAGGTTCATCATAAATTAACCTGTTACTTTGAGCAAAAAATCTTGCATGATCAACTTGCATACGTGCATCAGGGATATAACCCGCTGCGGCAAGACCAATGTGATCATCAATCTGAAATATTTTTTGAGTAACATTTGATACTTGTAATTTTCTTGTTTTTTCTTCAACTGCCAAAATAACACCTTCTGTACTTTTTATTCCTAATGCTAAAGTACCTCTTCTAACAGTTTCAATTGCATACTCTACCTGATATAATCGGCCATCAGGAGAAAAAATTGTAATTCCTCTATCATAACCTGCTGCGGCTGGTAACAAATCATCTACTTTAATTTAAAAACTTTATTTATAGTTACCTTATGTAAAATAAAATTCATGGTGAAATAATAAAAATATTTTTATTTGTCTTAATAGTATATAAAGCAGATTTTTGATATCAGATGAGGTTATTTTTAAAGGTCATCCAAATGTACAGTCTTTGCATGCAAGAACAATAGAAATAACGAAGGATAAAGATTTGACTTTAAATGGGGATTGCATAATAGGGATAAATGCAAACAAAGCATGTAAACACCTAAACTCAGGGATAAAACAAAGGATAAAAAAAAAGGATTCATTGATAGAAATAGAACTAATAGTGGAGCCTTATAATTTCATAATCAAGGGTATTGGAAGCAATAATCTCTTATTAACTAATGAAGAGGACATTGTTTTGAGAAAGAGTAATTTTATCTGTGATCGGACTCTCTCAATAAATTGTAATTTCAGCTCCTTTGAAATTCCAAGAGTGATTGTCGACTCCCTAAAGGATTCATCAAAAACCGGCATCATGCTAATAAAGGTAGAGTGAGCAACATAACAAAAACAAATCTTGTTTATAGTTAATAATCATTTTTTTTGAAAGTTGTGTTTGCAATTCTTTCGAATGCTTCTATATATCTATCAGAAATTTTTTTGATAATATTAGTTGGTAAAGGGGGAGGGGTTGGCTTTTTACATTGTTTTGAATAAGCGTCAATAGTTTTTTTAAATCCTGTTTTGACTAACCAATCTCGTAGTATTTGTTTATCAAAACTGTCTTGTAATACTCCGGGTCGGTATTTATCCAAATCCCATAGTCTATATTCATCAGGCCCAATGGAATCTACCAACACAATATCACTAGATATATGGTCCTTTCCGAACTCAAATTTTACATCAGCTAGAATAAAATTAGATTGTTTTGTTATTTCATTCATTTGGTTGTAAAGGTCAAGGGAATGAATTTTTATCTTTTTGATTTCATTTTCATTGACCAAGCCATGACCTACGGCTTGTTCTTCAGTTATTGGAATATCATGTTCATCGGATTTGGTAGTGGGGTCAAAGATTAAGCGCGGTAGCTTGGAGCCAATAACAAATTCATTATTATTGATACAAGCAATTAATTCATTAGGTAAATTGGTATAATTTCCCGTTATGATTCGAGAATATAAGCTTCCGTAAACATATCCTCGTATTATGCATTCTATTGGAAATACCGGTAATTCCCTAATCAAAATCTTATCTTTGTCAATTCGTTTTATAAAATGATTTTTTATTTTTAAGGAATTAAACCAAAAGATAGCAAAATCACACAGCACTTTGCCTTTATACGGTATTGTATCACCCATTATAATATCAAAAGCAGAAACTCGATCCGTAAAATGAAAAATCAGGTTTTCATTCTCGGTTTTGTAGATATCTTTTACTTTTCCCTTTTTTATAAGTTTCAATATTTTATGTAGATAAATATCCAGTGATTATATATTTAGCTAATTATTAAAACAACGGTAAAAATTCGAAATGAGTGAGTAATTTATTAAATTTATATAATATGCAAAAAATAATTCTAAATATCTACAACATAATAGGAGTATGTGTCACCAATTAAACTCAAATATGGCCATCAGTTTAATGACTTTATCTCAAGGTTAAAGACATCCTTTTGAACCGGATGGGCGTAACGGAGAAAAAATTTCCAATAAATCTAATAAAGCCTAGGCATGATGCTCAAGCAAAAAGAAATAATTTAGGTCGATAAGCAAAATCAACAACAACAACAACAGTCTTCTAATATAATTTCATCAATAGGTTTTGAATATAATTTTAGCAATTAACCTTTTGCATTAGCATAGGGTAGGAGTTTTTCAGAATTGGCAAGCCTTCATTTTCATCAACAACAGTTTCCTCATATACAGTACATAAAAACCATTGTCAACCATAAAAAAAATACCCTGTATTTACAAATTACGGATTTATTTAACCTTGGCGCCTTTTTATTACGGCATAGACAAAAAATTGGTGTAAAGATAAAGTCTATTAATTTAATTTATATTATCTTATTTACAAAATTATTGTACTATTTGTATTGTGATCCCTATAGAAAATCAAGCGGAACTGTGTTCCCGGTTGCAAACGATATTCTTTAGGACTGCTGTCACAATACAAATAGGTTAATAGAAATAGAATCTATAAACTTCAAATTTATTGTTCCTTCAATCTCAATAGTTTTCCAATACTAACTGGAATGTTCTGAAATCAACAATAGAAATATAGCGTGTAATTTTAAAATAAAGAATTTATTTAGCTGTTTTTCATGCTAAATATAGCCTCACCCAATGAAAAAAACATAATGGAGAAGTTATACAATCTGCTTTTAGATTTAGATTCTGATGAGGGAATCAGAATAGAGAATTCCAAAGGTGAAGAAAAAATATACATAAATCGAAACATACTTGGAGTCTACAATATTTTAATCAGAACAAAGAAAAAACCAAGTAACAAAGGCAAAGAAAAAAGTTACAATAGTACCATTTCAGCTGAATGTTATTTAGAAGAAATTATTAGCTATGATAATGCCTTACTTGTTGTAGAATTTCTTAAACACAACATGGACAAACCCACTATTTGGTTATATTAATTATAATTGGGCATAGTTTTATAACATGAAAAATAATTTCCGTCTTTGAATATTTAACACAATCATCAATCAACATAAATAAACACTAATTTACCTATCTAAATATATCAACTACTAACAGCAAGCTACTCTGTTTAACATTATGTCAAGCTGATTCATTCCATTTATAATAAACCGTCCCTGCTTTGCATGTTACAAATAGATTGAAATGAGAATATGTAGATTCCACTTCCATTTCCGATAAGAAATGCTCTATCTCAACTTCATCTTCAGTAGATTTCGAAAAGATGTTGATAATCTCCTCTTTAGAAAACTCCATATTTGGATATTTTCTAAAATAATTATAAAAATCCAATTTGCCAATCATCACTATTTATAGCCTATATTCTGCATTAGACCATTGGGAATTTAAACATATAACCATGTACCATTAAGTAAAGAAAAGGTTTTATAAAAAATCAATTTAATATAAAAGTGAATTATTGAAATATATACTGTCAGGATTCTTGTTGTTTATCTTTGTAATAGGATTATCGGTAAATTATAAAGACATTATCCAAATTAATGGCACTTTAGGCCAAATAGATGAGGATAATCCAGCAGTGGGCAAAAATTATGAAAACTATAAATCAAATATTAATGACACCTTTTCTATTGAAGGAGCATTAGTTTCAACTATCTTTCAGAATTTATCATCATTCCATTCTAATGTTTATAATAACACAGGGGAAAAACAAATATCTAACTTTACCCAGTTAATGATAGCTCCAAACAACAAAAGTAATAATGAATCAACATCAGGTCCTCAATCCAAATGGCTCCGACAACAACAACAACAACAACAAACACTATTTCCCATTCCAAATCCTATTTCACAAAATAATACAATCATAGAATCCAATCCCTCAGATAGTATTTCGGATAACTTAGTCTCATTGCTCTCTGGAATAATAGTAGAATCCATTCATAATGGCAATCCTACAATCAATAATGAGACCATAAAGCCAGACTCGGATAATAAAGGCAATAAAGATGAAATAATATTAGTTTCGGGAAATTGGAAAATGGATGTAGAGAATGGCAACATTACAGACTTTAACACCAAATTTGTCATGATCACATCCAATGGAACTGGATTCCACTGGCATTCAATGCACAATCTAAATACATTGGAGAATTTTTTTTTGGGAAAAGATGACAATGCAATGATAAATGGAAAATTAGATTTCTTTACTGGAAATAACACAACTAAGCAGCCAATAGATATACTATTGGCCATTAACAATTTGGAATTTATGCAAATAACCTTATTAGATAAAGACGTTTCGAGTCATTTTTATGAATTTCCCATGTATGGTACGATAGACTCAATAAAGACCAAAAATTAATTTTTTGGCTTCTTTTTTATTTGTTTCATGATGGGCATTGTGATTGCCCCTTCGGATGCGGACTTGACTAATGTGGCGTACTTAGACAATGCACCTGTTCTGTATCGTACTTTAATAGTTTTTAATTTATTGATTCTTTTAGAAAATTCTTTGTTCGAAATCTTAAGGTCTACTGTCCCTTCCACTAAATCTATTTTTATCTTATCACCACTTTTTATTAATGAAATTGGTCCACCACTCATGGCTTCTGGAGAGACATGTCCTATCATGAGCCCTCTTGTGGCTCCCGAAAAACGGCCATCAGTTAGCAGAGCGACCTTTTCCCCCAATCCTTGACCAACTATAGCAGCAGTAACAGCCAACATCTCCCTCATCCCAGGTCCACCCTTTGGACCTTCGTATCGTATTACGACAACATCACCTTCAACAATCTCACCATTTGAAATTGATTCAAATGCTGACTCCTCAGAATCAAAAACTCTAGCGTTTCCCACAAATTTATCAGACTTTAAACCAGCTATCTTAACTACAGCACCCTCGGGAGCCAAATTGCCAAATAATATCTTTAATGTTCCCTCGTCATGAATTGGATTTTCTACAGATTTGAGGATTTTATTGTACTCATTTTCATGGTTTTTGGCATACGTTGTTGATTTTGTAAAGTTAAAAGACTTTAGATTTTCTTTTAATGTATTTCCGGTGACCGTTAATACATCACCATTAATTATTCCCTTGTTAAGAAGGGTCTTCAATACAACAGGAATGCCCCCAATGTTATCAAGATCTAACATTACGTATTCGCCTCCTGGTCGCATGTTTGCAATATGTGGTGTTTTTTTTCTTATCATTTCAAAATCTTTAATGTCCAATTTGACTCCTGCCTCCCTAGACAATGCCAAAAGGTGTAAAACAGCATTGGTTGAGCCACCTACAGCATTGGCTATAATAATGGCATTTTCAAATGACTCATATTTCATGATATCGCGTGGTCTAATGTTGCCCTCAATAAGGTGATTTATAGATTTACCAGTATCATAACAAATTTTATATCTTGTTTCACTCTCTGCAGTTGGAGTTGCACTGCCGGGCAATGACATACCGATTGCTTCACTGATTGATGCCATAGTATTGGCCGTGTACATACCAGCACATGATCCTGCGGATGGACATGCAACATTCTCAAGGCTAGTTAACTGTTCAAGGCTCATTTTTCCTGCGTCAAAAGTTCCAACTGCTTCATAAACATCTTGGACCGTAACAGGTTTACCATTCCAAATACCGGGTAGTATGGTACCCCCATATACAAAAATTGATGGAAGATTTAGCCTAGCCATAGCCATTAGGGTTCCGGGTAAACTTTTATCGCATCCAGATATCCCAACGATAGCATCATATTGATGGGCGCGGACCATTATCTCTATAGAATCTGCAATTAGCTCCCTACTTACAAGAGAGGATTTCATACCCTCATGGCCCATAGCAATACCGTCAGAAACTGCAATAGTGGTAAACTCTCTTGGAGTATTTCCTGAATCTTTAACACCCTCCTTTGCTTTTTGGGCTAATTTACCCAAATGAATATTGCAGGGAGTAGCTTCGTTACATGTGCTGGACACCGCTACAAAAGGTTTACTTAAATCCTCATCCTTAAGGCCCATCGCTTTATACATTGCCCTATTGGGAGCTTTTGATGGCCCTTCTACTGTTTTTCTACTTGGTAAAACCATTATATTTACTTGAAATAAAATTATAAAATAAAAACTTATTCTATTACAATTACTCAAGATTAGCTATTATTTTTATAGAGTCCAAACCCTCAAATTTAAAAATAGTTTCACACATACCACATTCTATACTATTATTATGAAGTTCACTTGTTTGTATTTCATTTAAGTATTCACACTTTGGACATGGAAATGAAAAATTCACAGTGAAATCCTCCAACTCTATTGCTTCACCCATATACTGTAAAAAATTTTCGAGCTATTTAAAATGAACTATACAAAATGAGGAAAATATGATAAAACATATTAACCATTCGAACAGAAAATTAAATATCTGATAGAATTAATATTTCTTCCTAGATGCATAAAACTAATGAAAGATGTATTTTTTGCAAAATAATCAATAAGAGCATTCCTAATGCAATAGTTTACGAAGATGACAAATTTTTAGTGTTTTTAGATAAATATCCAATTAATTATGGGCATACACTAGTAATCCCAAAGGACCACTTTGATAACATTTTAGAAATGCCAACAAGTCTGGTTGGGGAGATTCACTCACTTGTACCCCAAATAGCAAAGGC
>JBKJYK010000124.1:0-7748 GCA_046715515.1 Candidatus Nitrosocosmicus sp. | reverse complement strand
ATGTCGTTCCTTTCCATACCAGGGATAATAAAATGCTGCTACATGGCTCTTTCCGTCTTCAGGAGTTGGTGTTGTAGTGTCCAGGGTTCTCTTCACCGTGAAATCGCTTATCGTCTTTCCGTCTGTTTTGAACATCTGAAACCTTACCACCCCGTTTGCATTGTCAATGCCCATATTCAGGTAGCCGAAAGGCGAAGTTCTCTCAGATGGTACTATGTAGTCTGGAGGAGTGGACAAAGAGTATCCAGTACGACCACCAGTGCCTACAGTGAAATATAAAATACAGTCCTTGTCATCAAGGTCCACATAATTGGTTGTTGCAGTTGAACATATCTGATAATTTGAAACTGACCATGTAAGCGGATAAGTGCGCTCATAGTTATGGTTGTGTCCATGGAACACGAAATCAACATCCCCCTGTTCCCACAAGGCTTGGTATATTGATCTCAAGTCTGTAAGCGGGGCATGATTGGATGTCGAGGAGTAAACGGTTTTATGCATTGAGACTGATATCCAGTTTACTGTGCCATCTGCCTTTTGCTGCTTGGCGTCCTTTAGCATGGCAACCACTTTATCATACTGAGGAGATCCTACACCATAGTTTTCTTCCGTGCTCATAAATATTTGGTAATGCTTATCTACAATTCGTTTGGTGACGGCTGAATCCATTCCAAATACCTTAAGGTATGAATCCCTTGGATCATGGTTGCCTATTGCCCCCCACATACTAAATCCAGTTCCAAGGCGGGGTTTGCCGCCATCAAAAAAACAATGATTCCACCATGTAGGAGCCGAGTCCTCATAACCATAGTCACCCTGTCCTATTACCGTTTTTACGCCCTTGGATGCCATGAGGTTAGATACTGCGACACAGTCTGCGTCTGTGTCCCAGTCGCCAGCTATACCGTGGTTAATTACCAATGATTGAGCAGAAGCTTGTCCTCCTGTTACTGCTGCTACTAATGCTAGCCATACAAAAAGAGAAATCATTGCCGACACAAGAAGGGTAAACTTCATATAGGAAACTATTGCTATTCTTTTATTAATCTAATTAGCATCTAGCTCAAATAACAAATCAATATAAAATTCTACGTTCTTACTGCTACTGTCTAATTTAATTGATGATGGGTCATTCAATCGCTCAAACATTTCCCTTACACCGTGAAAGCACACTTTCAGATTCCTTTTCCAAACCAAAGTTTCCACCTAACGCAATTGCGCTTAATTGTCACACACTTTGCATTGGGTGGACTTTCTCTATTTCGGTTTTCAAGTTTGTATCAACTATTGAGTTGAGTTAACTGTAAGATTGTCCTTCTATACCCAATAATGTCCAAGGCCCTTTCCATCCAACACCTTCTTACAGTTTTGTGAAACTATCACCCACCACATAATTGGTTAGACCGATTGGAGGTTTTTATGGTTGTGGACATCTTTACAGGCATTTTTATGTTATGAACTATGGATATCACGGATAGCAAAACTCATAGTTGATTGGCAGACGAGATAAAAGAAACGCATTATGCAGACACATAAATAACGTGTTTGGTGCGTTGTGAAACAAATACGGCCCTAGAATGCCATCCCAAATAAATATAAAAAATTAATAATTCTATATTTTACACGAATAAATAAAACATGCATAAATAGCAACCAATGCCCAAACAACTCGGGATTATTATAGGAACTTCATACAAGTTTCATGAAATTGATAGTTACTTGCTACAAAAACATAACTTGACTATCATTCGCATGCTCTCCCAGATTATGATTTGGATTGCATATCAAAACTATTATCATGGATGCATCATGTCAATTGTCACAAAATGGACCCATCTGCTAAAAGGCAGTAGTCTAATTTCATTTTGAGTAAATCACATTTAACATTGACAAGTCTTTAAACTAAAGGATTTTTCCACTGTTGATATTGTCAGGTTTAGTTCTATACCTTGGCTACACACCTAATCTCCATCATAAGGTCAGGGTATGCGAGACGTTGGACTGGTACTATCATGCTGGCGACAATTGGCATACCAGAAAAGATATCGCGTCTGCATTTGGCTGCGGCAGCAAATGCTTTGTCCATATCCGTCACAAACAGCGTCTCATCGACTATGCTATCCATATTTGCACCATATAGCGCAAGCACCCTGCGGATGTTGGAGTATGCCTGGCGCATCTGAGTATCCATGTCCCAAATCCCAACAATGCCCCCCCTTCCCGTCATTGCTCACCTGACCCGATAAATAGATGGTGTCCCCAGCTTTGACGGCCTGCGCATAACCGTACTCTTTATCCCAAGGCATGCCAAGACCCTTTGCCCCTGTTGATTGTCAAATATGGTGCCCCCTGTGAAAATTGCAGACATTCCGAATCACCATGGCAAAAGACCCAACCTCATATGGCAATGCCTTTGCGCCACATGTTATTTAACTATATGCAACATTTACTGTTTTGTTGCAACAGAAATAAATGCCGAAAATAATACAGTATATTTATTGTAGATAGTCGTTACCACAAGAAAATTAAAAACTCGCCGACAGCCATTTTTTGGCAACAAGTGCATCATTTTGGGTTATCTCATGTCCACTTGCCTGCCACCGCATTTCCACTTTTGCACCCGCATCTCTCAATAGTGAAAAAAGGCCTTCTGCTTGCGCTTTTGAAACAATGGGGTCATACTGTCCCGATAAAATAATTACTTTCTTTTCAGCCAGGTCAGGTAACGGTTTTGGGACAAAGGGCAACATTGGCCGAAACAACACAGCACCTGCCAATACTTGAGGATAAAGCAAAAGGAGACTGGCACCAATGTTTGCGCCATTTGAAAAGCCCACGGCAATTGTTCTACCTAAATCAAAAGAGTACTTTGATGATGCAGCGTCAACAAACTTTGCCAATTCCAAAGTCCTAAATTTTAGATCCTCAAGGTCAAAAACCCCCTCCGCTAACCGCCTAAAGAAGCGAGGCATTCCATGTTCAAGCACTTTGCCTCTTGGGCTTAGTATGGATGAATTTGGGCATATCCTATGGCCAAGCGGTATCAAGTCCCTTTCGCTGCCCCCTGTTCCATGGAGAACCAACAAAGTAGGAGGCAAGAGAGATTCCTTTTCATTTTTGTCATCCCCATACTCATTTTCAGAAACACCGGGTGAGGGAACAAACCGATGTGTGAAATCAAGGTTGTCATCACTCATTTTTAACCACGCCAGTTCTCTTTTGCCGCGTTATTGTTATCGTGGTTTGTGATATTGATTGACGGCAATGTTTTCTCAAGATACCCTCGCCGTGGTTCCAACCTCGTGGGTAAGGCAAGTTTTTGTCCCAATTCCTCAGGTTTTTGGTCTATCAAAAAACCAGGGGGATCGGTTGCGATTTCAAATAAAACGCCGCCCGGTTCTCTAAAGTAAACGGAAAGAAAGTATGTGCGGTCTATAACTGGGGTGGCGTTTAGCCTTGTCTTGATTATTCTCGAACGCATCTCCAATTGGCTTTCATCAGTTGGCGTACGCCATGCAACATGGTGAACCGTTCCTGCGCCAATGTTTCCATGATGAGTATCTAGAAGGCACAGTATATCGACAACCGCGGGCACAGAATCCATAGGGTTTTTGTCCTCATTGCCGTCATGACTCTTCACGATGGCTTCGTTAGGTGAGTCTTTTATTTGGAAACGGAATCTGTTTCCTTCATGCGCTGTTTTAGAAAACCCCATCTCATCCGTTAACAGTGAGGCTGTCCTCTCATATCCCTCTAAACAGAGAGCCACCGAGTAAAACCCCTGAGAGCGTAATCTACAGGGACAGGGCCATTTTTCCATGCGTTTATCTTTCGGCCCTCTGCTACTCTACTGGCCACAAGTTCTAAATCCAATCCATCATCATCATAAAAGGTTTTGTTTGCTCACTACCAAATCGTTTTTTAGGTTCTTTGGGGGCAACCCCTTTATCTTGAAACCTCCTAATCCAATACTCTATTGCATTTTCAGTAATAAGAAATGATATGGTAACGACCTGGCCTGTTCCCCTCCAGCCTTGCTGTATGTTGCCCCAGGGAAAAAACGTGAGGATGGTTCCAGGTCGCCCAAGTTCATCACCATAGTATAGGTGATATGTTCTTGGATCATCAAAGTTTACGGTCAACTTAACTAACCTCAACCCAAGTATACCCGCATAAAAATCAAAATTCTTTTGAGGATTGCGGGCGATGGCTGTGACATGGTGTATCCCCAGCACACTTTGGCCCCTAGTTTCTGGACTCAACCACAATATGCACACCTTACTAACATCACAATAAAATATAAACAAACATGTAATTGATCATCTTCTTCTTTTCCATGTCTAACACCATTGATTATTGATCATTATAAAACTTGAATCAGCACGGGAATAGGCTTCCGACAACGTCACAACACGCAACACACAACATACAACACGCAACACACAACATACAACATACAACACAAAAAATCAAGCAATCATAAAAGTCAGATATTTTATTTTTATATGAATTGCCATTTTTAGTACAGTAATACCCCAAGTAAAAAGAAAAATGGGTTGGAGTTATTAATCCAGCCAAAGAAGGAAAAGCAACACACCAAACTGCAACGGTGGCACATGCGTATCTTTGAGATTCTTGTGCAGATCCTAAAAAAAGTAACTGCATGACACAGGTGAAAGGTTACGGTTGGAGCAAGCAAACCATGCAATATAGCACAACAGTCATTTTCTTATTTTAGCAAGTAGTATACATTGTATGGATGATGGAGTAGATGATGTTTTTGGTGATCTAAGCAACCGTAGCCGACATTTCAGTGGACACTTTAATAAAAAACTGGTGAACATCCCCTTGCTGTCAAATGGTAATGCAGCTGCTGATGCTGATGCTGCTACCGTTACTCATGGTAACAATTACCTTCAAGGTGATTTAGTAATCCCTTCGGCCTTTTTAAACCCCAAAGCATTGATAATCTTTGCTTTTGGAGGCGAAAGCGGGACGGTCAGGGCCAACCCAAGAAATCAATATGTTGTCCGCATTTTAAATGATAATGGATTTGCAACACTGCTAATAGACCTACTCACGTCAAAAGAGTATGATTCGGATATCGAAACCCAAAAAACAATCGGCAATTTTCCAGGTTTTGTGCTAAACAAGTTTAACATTTATCTTCTCGCGGTTAGGTTATCCGCCATAACTGATTGGGTATTAGAAAATGTGCTGGAGGTTAAGGATTACCCTGTCGGATACTTTGCGACAGGCGCGGGAGCTGCGGCAGCAATGGAAGCATCCACCACGGTGTATAACCCTCATGCACATAAAATATTTGCCATTGTATCAATAGGCGGAAGGCCCGATTTATCTTATTATGACACTTTAAGAAAAGTTAAAGCCTCAACTTTGTTGATCGTTGGGGCAAAAGACTCCAAACTAATGGTTGATATCAACAGAAAGGCACTTAACCAACTAAAGAATGCAAAGTCTAAAGACTTGGTGATGATTTCGGATGCAGGTCATTTGTTTGATGAGGGTTCCATAGATCAAGCAGTAAACATTGCCGCCAGATGGTATGCCAGAAGCTTAGGTAATGTATTGAATAAAAGAAATGGCAGTTTTATTAGCGGTCGGTAAAGACGGTGCCAATTGAGACGCACTATAAAATACAGCAACAGACAGCCACAAAGACCAACCATCAATACACTCAAAAAATGAAATACAAAGGCCAAGCGATGGTTCTAGAACAGATACAGTTGCATATTAACTAAAAAATAATTGCTCCTTTATCCATACCTGTTTTCATGGTCTGGAAATTCTCAATGCCATCCCTATTACTTAAATAAATATTCAAATCCGTTACACATTCATGTATATGAAGATAACTCTCGAAGGTTTTGCTTTATTGCAAACTCATCCAGCCCTTATATTGATTGGCATCTTTTATAACCTGTAATTGGGTTTGGCTTTTTTTCGCAAAAAATATTGCATTGTCATCCAGTATCTTCTTGGGTGTGAAAGACATGCTACCAGAATTTGTTGGCTTAAATTTCATGAAACCTAACAATGCAAGTATTCTGCCATTATCAACAGCAATGCCAAACTAAAATTCTGGGTTCATCATCATGAAATTTGTTTATTTGTTTATTTGTTTTTTATTCCTTGTGCTACAAGTATAGAGTAGCATCCCAGCCCGCATTTTTCACATAGAGGCTTCATTGCTTTGGTGTCAGAGCTTCCTATGCAACAAGGTTGTTTTGTCTTTCCTTTGTGATCCAAAGATAGTATCGCCCAAGAGGGACAATCCACTGGCGTGGTTTTGATTCCTCCCCAGTTACCTTTCATCAACTCCAGTTGTTTTTCTGTATTCATAATAAAGTCAGGGTGTTTTCTTTTTAATTTGATAATGTTATCGATTATGCTGTTCCTGGTATTGCCATATGGTACCCATAACGGATCATTATCCGCAAACGGAGTGTGAAATTGAAAACCTATTTTGTTTATTGTTCCCTTCCATTCGCGTATTAGGTCCTCTATTGTCGAATAGTTCAGCGAATTTATAGTCATGGTAATCCAAATGTCCTTCCATGCGGGTTTACCGTTACGATCAGACCCCTTCACATAATCCAAAATATTCTTTTTGGTTTTTGAATATGCGCCCTTTCCCCTTATGCTATCATGGACTTGCTCTGTTCCATCAAGAGAGACCCAGTAAAAGTAAAGATTATCAAAGCGTGTCATTGGATATGTCCCATTAGTGACTACACAAACTCTTCTTGGCATCTCATCACAAAAAACTTTGATAATGTCTTGGCGCATCATAGGCTCACCACCAACAAGGGTAACGACATACACATGGTGTTTTTTGAATGTCTGCCTGATTATTTCCCTCCATTCCTCTATGCCAAGATCATCCAATTCATTTCTTCGGGTTTTCCACCAATAACAATGAGAACAGTGTAAATTACATACATTGATGATGTCTGCGGAACCATAGATAAATGGTTTTGATTTAAAAAACCTGATTGAAAAGTATTTTCTA
This sequence comes from Candidatus Nitrosocosmicus sp., assembly GCA_046715515.1. Lineage (GTDB taxonomy): Archaea > Thermoproteota > Nitrososphaeria > Nitrososphaerales > Nitrososphaeraceae > Nitrosocosmicus. The sequence goes on along the minus strand of JBKJYK010000124.1, from coordinate 715 downwards.
AGCATGTTAAAAATCGCAGGGAAATCCTTTACAATATCTGTAATTCCCATACCGTAGATTAGGTCCACCAACGATATCCCATCTGTTAATACAATATCAAGTAATTAAGGATATGTCATTTGCTCAAAAACGTGTTATTGCCGGGAACCACAAACAATTACAAATTGTGGTCGGGCAATTACATTGCACAAGAGGAACTTTTGTATCAGTGAAACTTTACCTTTAGTTTTTACTTTAATAACACAATTATCCCACAATGATGGATAGTTTCCTATTTGGCATAACACAATAACTTTTGTTACTAAAGATTGGCACTGCAAACATTCGTTGTTGTTTGTTGATCATTTGTTGTTCTCCCCTTCCATTAACTTTTCAAAGGTGAAAGATGCTCAAAATCTATCGTGGTGGTTATATTTTCTTTTTAATGGCAATTTTGTACTGGGTAGGCAATTTTTTGTTCATTTTTCATGTTTGAAGTAACAAGTTTCTGAATTTGTTGGTTTTGTAGATGTATGTATGCAGTTATTTGGGTTAAAAGACCGCCATAGTTAATATCCTCCTCCTGCTCGCTACCAGTGACAAAACCTCCCGAAATACCTCCGAATAAAGAATTATGCATATTGTGAATTTGTCTGTCGTTATAGTCATATCCCAATATCTTTGACAATGTCTTGATAGTGTTGTCCTGTTTCCCCATTACCGTCAGCAATTTGTC
>JBKJYK010000123.1:0-3567 GCA_046715515.1 Candidatus Nitrosocosmicus sp. | reverse complement strand
TATCTATATCAAGCGATAATGAACTATTGAAAGCTGTCAGAAAATCATTACCACCTAATTCGAACTTATTAGGCAATATTGGAAGTGCTCAAGAAATTCAAAAGATTCAAAGTAGGGCGTTGAAGATAACAAACCAATTATCAGACAAAATAACTAAAGAAACCGGTGTTCATTCCTCTCTTGAGGAACAGGATATTAAAGATTACCTCAGAGATATATTAGAAATTAAGGAAAAAGACAAGCATTTAGGTGATACTTGATCTTGACTTTTTAATTATAGTTTAAATAATGAAGATTAACTTTGTTTTTTTATTTATTTGTTGTATTTATGTTGTGGTATGTGTAGCATAAACAATGGCGTATAGCTATTTGTTGGCAGCCGCAATTGTAATGGATGCATATTTTTGCCGTTTGAATTGAAATGGAGAAAGTGGTTCCTGCTGAATCTCCGAATTATCAATTATTCGCTAAAAGTGGAAATTATGTGGATGATGTATTGTTTTCTGATTTGACATCTTGTATTGTTTTCTGTTCTGGGTTGTTTAATTGTCCCTCTTTTATTTTATTTCTGATTCTTTTTATTTCTTCCTTCCTATCTTTATCCGCCTCACTCTTCTTATTCTCCTCCACCATTCTGGCATCCTTCATTCTTTCATAAACTTCAGTTACACCAATTTTTAGTTCATCTCTGGCCAGTTTGATTGCTGCTTCTTCACCTTTTTGCCTTTCATTTATAAATTTTTTCTGGGCTTTTTGGCAACAGTCTAAATAGCCTGTATATTCATTTAAAGTGATTTCATCAATTTCCTCGCTAGTCTTTTTGTTAGTTAAATCTGACCTTATTGTATCATGGATGGACTGTGGAAATCTCCCAGATACAGGGGGTATTGATCTCATGGATCCAGGAATCACTTCGATTTCATAAAGAAATGATGCATGGTATTCACCACCGCTATATGGGGCGCCTCTAGCAATGGAAAATATGGTGTAACGCCTAGGTCTAGCTTCGAATCCATCAACCAAAAAGAAATAACCTTGACAATATGCTGGATAAAGGCCAGGTGACGCAGGATCAATCACAAAATCTTTCAACGAAGTACCGTAATCTGCATTCGGTATTCTTAAATTAAACATTCCAGTGTCTGTCTTGTATTCTCTAATTTGTTTATCCTTAGGTAAATCTAGGGGAGCTCCATCAATGGTAAAATTAGTGGGCAATGGGGGATCATCACTAATAAAATTTTGCGAATGTACCCACATTTGCATTCGACTATACTCAATATCCGGCTCACTGCCCACCCAAATTGCAAGCATGACAGGAAACAAAATTGCCTGATCGTCATACATGATTATTCTATCTCTACCAACCATTGTGGCCGTTGAGTGTCTGTGCATTGCAGATCCTTCATATTTAACAGGACGTGTCGGATCGATCTCAGCAATTTTGGATGGAGATGGAAAAGATCTCAGAAATTTGATATCATTCCAGGGTTCGTTATTATATGCATCTGGATTTGCCATATAGAACCAATTGCACCAGTCTTGTATCCATTGACTGTATGTTTTACCTCTATAAGTTTCGCTAACTGAAACAACTCTTACCATATCTAATTAATTATTGGACTAGCATATAAGTAAAAATCAATCAATCAATGCCAATAATACGAAATATCATAAATTATTAAGTTTAGCTTATAAGAAACAGTAGTTATTATTATAGAATAATGAAAGGCAGCCTTCAGAATGGAATATACTATCAACGGGAGCCACGCATAGGTAATTCTTTGTGTGTTCTGTTCCTTAGATCCTCAGAAAATGCCAATGCAGTAGATATTGGTAATACATTGGAAGGTCTGTGGGTGAGACTTAAGGAACTGAAAAAGGGAATCATTGATGGGTTGGATGTAAATCCAAGCAAGAGATCTAGCGGTAATCTATCCATACTTATTGGCTACGGACCTAAAATCTTTTCACTAGATGGTGTTACTAAAACCAAGCCTATAGATTTCGACGATAGATGGATGTTCCAAGAACCAAATCCAAAAGGTGGTGGGCCTATTCTGAATGAATCAAGAATATCTTACGCAGATGACCTGAATTACAATTCCGCTCTTTCAGATCACATAATTATTCAATTTATTGCCGACACCGACTTTCATACTAGTCGGGCACTTGTAGAAACATGGAAAGCGCTTCGCCGATTAAACAAAGAAACCGTGCCTAAAAAATCATTACAAATTTCTTCATATTATTCTGGATTCCAAAGTGTAACTGGAAGAGGCTTGCTGGGATTTCATGATGGTGTGTCAAATATAAAAAGCTCTGAACGACTGGAGGCTATAGCCATAAAACCAAATAAGGCACGTCAGGATCTATGGACCGTAAATGGTACCTATCTTGCTTTTATGAGGATCTCTATAAACCTTGTATCTTGGGAGGAAATGAGCACTGAGGAGCAGGAAATCACAATTGGTAGAGATAAAGAAACAGGATGTCCCTTAATCGGAATAGACCAGTATGGCAAACCTATAAAAGATGCGCGTTGCCCAATAGTTGGAACTTATGAGGTAACTGATAAAGGTAACGAATATTATAGGGAGTTTTCTCGATATGGGTCTAATATTCTTCCCCGTAACATTTCAGGCAAAGCATTACTCCATAGTCATATTGCCACTACTGGCCCTAAGAAAAAGGATTCTGGGCAATACCACCCGTCTAACCGGATTTTTAGACAAGGTTTTGAGTTTTTAGAATCATCTGACTCCCTTCCCGGATTCAAGAGCGGATTGAATTTTGTAAGTTTTCAGAATAGTCCGGAAAATTTCTTCAAAAGCCTGACATATAGGCATGTAGAAAAATTAATGCCAAAGGATAAATTAAAAGCGATGCCTAGTTTAAATGATTTTTTTTCAGTTCATTCCGCAGGCTTGTTTTTAGTACCTCCTACTGAAATTGGAGAAAAATTTCCAGGAAGTGAAATTTTTTTTAGTTCTAATAAGAAATTTCCATCTACAAGATTTTATGTGACATAGCATTATTATTGCATAATCGAGTCTGCAAAGTTTGGGTAAAGAATTAACTTTATATTTTTTATGCGTTGTGTATATTCTGTTATATCTAAAACCTGGAATCTCTTATTGGGAAACTTTCTATAGTGATGACAATATTAATTTATTATGTTAACATCGGTTTTGCTATTGGATTGAAGAGTTAAAAGTAGAATAATGATCAAAAAGATCTCACTTTATTGTATTGCAAATATGGTTAATACGAATTTGTGTCTCTATTGTGTGTGTATATAGACTATAATGGTTAATAACCATGCATATATAATAATTAAAATATTTGCATAGAGATTGTTTTTCTGACATCTGTTTTCTATTAAATCAGCACCAATTAATGAATCCTTAATAATTTAGTTGAAGGCATGGATGGATGGTTGATTACAAAAATAATACAATACCTTTGAAGATTGAATTCATTTAATATGTTGGGTAGTGTCTTACTTTGGATATGTCCAACAAATACGAAAAATAACCCTTGGAAGTGATCATAAAAGAATATGGA
>JBKJYK010000122.1:0-6071 GCA_046715515.1 Candidatus Nitrosocosmicus sp. | reverse complement strand
TGTTAATACTATTATTGCAAAATTAGCACCAGCAACCCATTTTCCACTTGTGCTATACTCTGCCAACTTTTTGAGGTTATCTTTATCCTTAACCAAAACAAATCGCCAATGTTGAGTATTAAGGCCTGTTCCCGTTAGTCTAGCCGCTTCAAGAATGTTTGACCTTATATTCGCCGAAACATCCTTATTACTATATTCTCTTATGTCAAGCTTGGTTGCAATGCAATCAAAAGCCTCCATTTCCTCTGCCACTATGTACATTAACCAAAGATATTAAGGATTTCATCAGTTGAAATTGATTATACAAATAAGAAACACAAATTATTGACATCCTTATAAGGAAATATGGACTCTATGGATTTTTTGTCATCCAATTTATTACGGCATAAAAATTGTTTAAAAAATATGGTTTTGTTAACTTGATTAGGATACCAAACTTAAGAAAAACTTAGATATTAAATTTTATAATGACATGTATGTCGATGGTTAATTCCGAACCTATTCCGGTAAGGATACAATGCTTTAATTGTAAAAGTGAAGGAGGTGATTTTTGGGCTATTACGCCAGATCTTCCATATACTGAATTTAATTTGAATGGAAAAAATCCAACACACGAAATGGCAAAAACGTTAATAACATCAGTCACATGTCCATTATGCGATAAAGTTCACACAATATATTGGGATATACCGAAAAATCCTAGTTAAAATGCTCCATCATTTTGGGACAATTCTTAAATCCCAATAATGTTTCTTCATGTGCTCTTTTCCATACCGTCTTTTATATTCAACTAGTTGTTAATGTATTGGATATGTTATACGGCTTTAAAAAAATTTTTGATTTGGTATTGCACTGATTATATTAGAGGATTACAAAAGCCTTAACAAAGACAAATGTTAACACAAAACATCAAATAAATCATGAGGATCAGTTATTTTCCTTTTTATGTAAATTGCTACATTCAATACTGTAATGCTCCTATTATTGTCACTTTTAAATATATAACAATATGGGAGAACCCGCATCTGAGGCGCCGGGGGTGGGACTCGAACCCACGAGTCTTGGAAGACATCAGCTATCTTATTTTTTATATGATCTCGAGGCTGACCCCTTTTAGGGCTTATAGCTTACCTAGCTTGGGTACCCCGGCCTTCTTGATTCATTTTTAGATTTCCTATAATGTCTTTTTAAACTTATGTTATTATTCAATGATGTTTTCTGTTTTTATACAGTATATGAAATGGCATAATCCTAAACCAATATATCATATTGGGTATTTGTATGCCGATTGATCTGACAGAATGGTATTATGATACTACTATATTGTTTATTATGCTATCAAATTAATCCCTTTATTTCTAGAATGAGATAATCCTTGTTATATAATAATTTGTTATCTGTAGACATATTTTTTATAAACAGATCATTTTAGCAAAAAAAATTAATATCTTGGAATTGTAGTTGTCTTATGCTGACAACAAACACCGAAAACATGATATCAAAAATTAAAGATTTGTCGATTCCCGATCTTTCTCTAATGTCGCTTATTTCTTTTGGGTTAAAGGATAGATTGGCTATGTATTTTAGGATAGATCCTTTTACGGTCCCCGATCCTTTTCCAATAAAGGAGGACCTTAACTATTTTATTATGGTTGATAAATCAAACACCGATAGAATAATATCATTTATTGCAATAAAAAAAGATTTTGATGACTCTTCTTTATGGGATGTGTTTTTGGGAAAAGAACTGTCAAGATTGGATCTGTCGCCAAAAGATATTTTGTCTTTGAAACAAGAATTGTTGCCTAAAGAAACCAACAACTTTTACCCGTTAAGAAGAGAGGGCGCAATTGTGGGATTTGTTGCATTTGCGTTTGAGGTATGCGGAAAGAGATATCCATCTCCCGCTTGATTGATGATGATTAGTCTATAACTGTATATCCTTTTTCTTTCCGACGCAGCTGTTGATGTTGCTGTTGTTTACATTAAATTAGAATTTTTTTCTTCTGGTTTTTTATATTGTTGTTGAATCTGTTGTTGATTCTAGTTCTCCGTTTGACAGTATGTTCATTTTCATGAACTCGAGAATTTCTTTGGCTCTTGCTGTTCCTTCCCTTTCAATGATTTTTTTGGCGATATCTGCTCTATACTTGGTTGACCATTGTTGCCCGATTTTGTACTTTCCGCTTATTTTTTCTGGATCTATTTTCAGCACCGTAAGGTACTGTATGGATTTCATGTCTTTAGTTAGTGGGGTGTACTTTCCTTCCTTTTGGTATTTTTTCATCATCGAGTTCATTGCAAATGCTTTTTCATTATTGTCTGTTACAATGTATGCCTTTCCCTTCACTACTATGCTAATGTATAGTGTATCTTCAAAAGATGCATCAGTTGGATGAAAGTAATATGATTGTAAAAAGCAAATTTCTTTGTCAACCTCAAAACCCACTTTTGGGTTTCTTTTTAAATTGTCTATTTTCTCCCCCCTGTTGTGAGAGTGCATGTAAATTGCATGGGAGTGACTGTCATTGCTGAAAATTTTGATATCTTTTTCCCAGACTTCTTTGTTTTTACCTTTTTGAAAGTCTAAAATTATTTCATCATTGTTTGTAAAATTATTTGCGAAAACAAAGTTCATCGGGATTACCTGAGGGAATCCGTCATTATCTATTGTGGATATCCTTCCTACCGTATTGTCATTAAAAAATTTTATTATGTTTTTTGTTTCTTTGATTTTAAAGTTGGGTGTTAATTGCATATCTATGATATTGGAGATAAATATCAGCTTCAGAAACTAAATTAAGTTTTTATCCACTGCTGTTGCTGCTATTCTTCTGTTTGTTTTCATTTTCATTTTCTTCTTCTGGTTTGATTTTTTCTTTTCTGGCTAATATTAAAAGTAAAATTCCGAATAACCCTAGTATTAATGAAAGACCCTGTGCTCCTCCATGCGGTACAAAAATGTAATACGTAGTGGAAAAAATAAAGCATATTATGGATTGTATTATGTATGTTATTGATTTTTTAATGTTCTTTTTTTTTGTGATGTATCCTATTACAAAAAATGCTATACTTGGATAAAGAATCAACAGTATGTATTGATCTATATCTATACCATTATGCGACATTTAAATTTCAAATTAATTATAAAATAAAAAGTAAAAAGACTAACGATATGATTTCTGTTTTCTTCTTCTTGCACCGGGACCGCCGAATTTCTTTGATTCGGTTTGTCTTGGATCTCCTGCTAACAAATGCCTGTCAAATTCTATAATTTTACCCTTTATTTCTTCTCTTACGCTTTTTGTAAAAGGATGGTCTTTTGGTTCTTTTGACCCCTTTGTTTCCCCTGTAAATGCGCGTGATATGGCTACTGCACTAGCAAATGCTTGGCCCATGAATCCTCCCCCATTTACACGTACACTAACGTCTACTCTATCTCTTAAATCCCCAATCAAATGTGCGGGAGTTAAAATTAACTCTTTTGCAATTTCTGGCTCAATTACCTCTGCTGGTATGTTGTTTACTCTAATTTTACCATTGCCTTTAACTATTGTAGCTACTGCCCTGCATGTCTTCCTCTGTCCTGGATAAAGATCTATTTTGTTCGCACTGCTATTCATACTATTATACCACTCCCTTCCAACCTATCTGTTTTGCTACATCACCCATTGATATATAAAATGATTGTTGTTTGGTGATTTTTGCATCATCAAATGTTTGCATCGTTGAATTCTTTAGTTCATCTGGAATTCCTATATAAACTCTTAATCTTTTAAAGGCTTGCATACCGCTAGGCTTTCTTTTAGGAACCATTCCCCTAACCATCTTTGTTATTATTGTATCTGGCCTCCTGGGGTGAAATGGCCCGTGAATAGGATTGGTTACCGATGACACTTCTAACTTATCCTTGTAGCTTTCAATAACTTCATATTTGTTGCCCGATACCATAACCTTTTCTGAGTTGACCACCGAAACCCTATTTCCCTGAAGCAACAACTTTGAGACTTTTGAACATAGTCTTCCAGAAATGCAATTTGTACCATCAACCACTATAAGTTTATTTTGCTGAGGATTTGTATGCTGTTGCTGATTTTTTTCTTTTTTATCCAATTATTTTTACACCTTTACCGTCTGGATATTTATTTATTAATGATTGTAATGAGATTACTTCATTGCCTGATGAATTTAACTTGTTGAATGCCGTTTCTGAAAATGAGTATGCGTAAACTGTTAATTTGTGCCCTAATGTTCCATTCCCTAAAATTTTACCTGGGACAATTATTATATCTCCATCATTTGTAACTTTATTTAATTTTTGAATGTTAACCCGTCTTCTATTTGATCGGGATTTTGAGAATTCTTTTTCTAAGGCTTTCCAGATTTGTGCCTTGTTATTTTTGAATGCTTTACGGAGCGTCCATTTTGTATTATCTATTAAAGTATCGTTAAACATTATCTGCTGTTCTACTTAAAATTGTATGCAGTACCAAATAAATTTACCTAGGAATTGGTTGTAGTTCTGTTAACGGAGTTTAAAGTCTCACCAAGATTTTTGATGCTAGCATTAAGTTTTTCTGACGCAGCTATTATTATCTCTTCAGCAGTTAATGCCCCATTAGATTCAATAGTCAGGAATATTTCATTTTCATCTTCCCCGTATTTTACTACGGATATCGTAGCTGGCTGCCATTTTGCATGGTCTTTGCCTAAACCTAACCTTGCGTATGCCTCAAATTTTATTTTTTGGCTGGGAGCTAATGTTATTATGGGAATGTTTTGACTAACTGGTTTTACAAAATCATCTTCTGATGTTAGTTCAGATGTAGTAATCGTTTTGGTTTTATCTGTAGCTTCTGCGTCAAGTTGTAACAATACTCTACAATTTGTACACCCAAGTGTACTGTTGCAGTTACATTCATTAGGCAAAGAAAACTTTTTTAAATCTGTTCTTAATGGAATAAGCCCTAGTCTGTGTGCAACAGCTTCATCATGCATAACTGATGAGTTTTCCAAAATAACTACATCGTCAATAGCAAAGGTGGGTACTTCACTTATTGATAATCGTCTTAATGCGTTTATATATTGACGCGGAACATTGTTAAATTTAATGGTTATTTTTTCGTCTTGTTTCTCAATAACCTTTAAATCCATTGAGATCAAATCAAAAGATTTTAGTCTATTACATATTAAAATGTAATGGATTTTAAGCAAATTGTTATTATATTAATATATAACAAATTATTTTTTAATATTATATGGGTGACTCCAAGGTTACTACTGTTAAATTAATTGTAGGTAACGATAAATTTGAAATATTAGTAAAACCTGATTTTGCACTCGAATACAAAATAGGTAAAAGAAACGATCTTTCCTCAATTTTAATTTCAGACGAGATTTATTCTGATGCTAACAAAGGTTCAAGAGTAAGTGCAGATAAACTAAATAAACATTTTAAGACAACTAATTCCAATGAAATTATAAAACAGATTTTATCTAAAGGCGAATTAAATCTCACTACAGATCAAAGGAGAAAAATGGTTGAAGAGAAGAGAAAACAAATAATTCAGTATATAAATAAAAACTTTATAGATCCAAAATCAAAATTGCCTCATCCAATTCAAAGAATTGAGAACGCTCTAGAAGATGTTAGAGTCACTATCGATCCTTTTAAAAAGCCGGAGGACCAAGTAAAATCAGTTGTTGATTCTCTTAGAAAAATTCTTCCACTAGCGTCTGAAACGCTGCAATTAACTATTACTATTCCAAAGTCTTATTCATCAAACAGTTACAGTTTTATTAAATCATCTGGATATTTAAATTCTGAAGAATGGCTTTCTGACGGATCATTAAAAGTAAGAATAGAAATAAATGCTGGTATGAAGGGAACTTTTCTTGATCGCATAGGTTCATTAACAAAAGGTTCAGCCCAAGTTAAAGAATAAGGGACTTACAGATTATATTATAGAACAATTTTTAGATAATTGGATATATAAATATGAAATCATTACATTATGGATATCTTAAGTTATTGGAGGTTGTAAATTTTTAATATGCAAGAAATTAAGAAA
>JBKJYK010000121.1:0-3339 GCA_046715515.1 Candidatus Nitrosocosmicus sp. | reverse complement strand
CTTATACACCGATAAGATGGATTTTTTCTTGACTACTTCTGCTTCTTCATTTATTAATAAAAATTCTTCAAAATAAGGATCCAACATATAGGTTGGCTTTTCTGTGGATAAGGCCACTCCAATAGAATGAAACCTGCTTTGGCCAAGAAAAACAAAAGCTTCAATTTTTTTGGTTATGTTGTGTACAGGATAAAATTCGCAACCAAATACTTGTGCGTCATTTAGTTGTCCTTTGCCTTTCCCGATAAACACTGAAAATCCTTTCTCCTCAAAGATGTCTTTCACTCTGGAAATCTGGTGAATGTGTTGACTGTATGTAACAAGTGAAATATTGCTAAATTTTTCTTTTAATGCTTTAGCACACTTGATGGCAACATTATCAAAATTAATGTCATCATAGGCATTTATCATAAATACTTTGTCACCGAATTTTTCCATAGCTATTGTATGTCCTATGTTAAATAAAATATCTGCATTTAACATATCGGCAGCTTGTGTATTTAGATCACAGGATCCCCAACTTTTCTCGCCGATTATATATGAGTTAATGTTGTATTTTTTTTCTATTTCTTCGGAAACAACCTGAATTTTTGGGAGTAATGGTTCGGGCCCATTCAAAGCCACTGATCTAGGTTTTTGAGACTCTATTATTTGAAAAATTTTATCATTGTCAATTTTTATCATTTTTAATTTTTTTCATTATTATTATTGGCTCTCTTAATTAATATTTTTTTATATCGGCAGTTGTTTAACTTTCCTATCGACAGTTATGATTATATTGCATACTCTATAATTTTAGCCATAATTGTTGCTTGGTGTCTTTTCGTCTTATATGATGACTATAATACAGTATAATAACCCAACCCAATACTAAACTGCGAAGCAATATTCCTGAAGTAGACATTTAGAGCAACTGAATTTTGTGCATGTGTAGAAGATAAGGTTATGATGTTAAAGTTGAGTATAATAAAAAATTATTGGCATGCTACAGTTTAAACATAACTGTTATGCTGAATGAAAGTAATATTGGTACTTGTATGAAAATATTGGTCGCGTCTTGATTAAAAAATGTATCAATGCTCTAAAAATTATCAACTAATGTAAAAGATTTTAAGATGATGAAAACCCCAAAATCTAAATAACATTATCTAAATTACATATTACATATTGATTTGATTAATAAGGTAAAATTGTATAACGATGTTAAGATAGATGTAATCAATTGTCCATTGTGCAAACTATGTTATAGTAGAAATAATGCCGTTCCTGGGCGTGGAAATCTGGATGCAAAAATATTGTTTGTAGGTGAAGCACCAGGAAAAAACGAGGATAAATTGGGTTTACCATTTATTGGTTTTGCAGGTAAATTATTAGGAGAAGCTTTGAAAAAATCTGGGATTGAAAGGGATAATGTATACATTACCAATGTCGTAAAATGCAGACCACCAAATAATCGAATTCCAGACAAAGACGAATGTGATACATGTTTACAATATTTAAATAAGGAGATACAAATAATTTCACCTGCTATTGTTTGTATCCTCGGAGCAACTGCTTTGCAATCGGTGTTAAAACTTAAAAATATGGGTCTTTATCACGGAAAAACAATTAACCGTAACAATATCAAATATTTTATAACATATCATCCAGCAGCAACTATTTATAATAATGATCTGAAGGAATTGTTTTTTAAAGAAATAAATTTGGTGGTCAATATGGTACAAGAAAACTAATGACTCTGCTTAAAATGTTTATTTGTTTATTTTCTTTTTATAAATTACATATTTTTAGGTGTTGAATATTTATTCAAAAAATTAAATTTACTCAACAAAACAACTGATTTACTGATATAGTAGTGAATAGATTTTTTAATAAATGTTTCAATAAATTTCTCTATGAAATCATTAATTGTGCCTAATCTTTTATAAGTCAAAATAACGCATCAAAAATAATATGTAATTTTCAATTAGAAGACAATTAGATATCTCATGCATTAATTAAAAAAATTTTACATGGGTTTATTTATTTAGTTATTATAAATTGATTTGAAAATAAGTTGAGGGAATTGCTAGTGGTTGTTGATGGTGTTGCCCCATAATGCAATAACTGTTGTTATTTCTTATTATTGGGGTTTCCAGTCAACATCTAAATAAATCATTGCGTTCTTTTTATTAAATGTTATCTATTTCCTATAATGTGCTAATGAATAAAGTATGATAAATCTTTATTGAGTGTGTTAAATTTATAGATCATTTTGTGATGGTTAAAGAAAGGGTTGGTTTTGATTGATTATTTTTGTCATGCTGTTAGATAAAATGGCTTCAAAAACGAAATTTAACATATGTTATTTAGTCATGTATAGCGTTTCTATCCAAATGATTCAAAATCTTTAGTTAGATAATATACTAAAAAAAATTTGCGACATAAAAAATAACTAATGAATTTAGATGATAATTTGTCTACTACATCTTCAATAGAAATGTTAATTGTTGTCATAAACAATAAACCCGTGATATTAGTAAAGATTGATATTTGAATATTTAAATTATAACTTTTTAATTTAAATTATGTGGTTTTTTGTAGAAGTGACTACTATATGATGAAAGTGAATATTGCTAAATAATTGATATAACATGCTATTGAGAATTGAACATGCAAAAATCATATAATAAAATGGTTTTATTGAATCAAATTATTAAAAAAAAACATCTAAATTATTTATAGATAATAAATCTAATTTGATAAGTATTTATTTATAATATATTTAAAAAACAAGATTTATATTAATAATTGTGCTATATGCTATAGAACGTGTCCAAGATACAAGGCGGCGTCGGTGATGAAGTTGGCTTGTGCCACAATGTGATTTACTGACCTCCAGATGCGCTCTTTACATTATAACTGAGAAAGATGGCATATACTGGTATGTAAAAAAAAATATCCAGGCGATGAGGATGAGAAAGATTCTAATAATAATCAGAATGTTTCTTAATAGAAAAAACAATATTAACAAACAGGAAATGGGGATTCGATCAACAAAGTCGGTGCTGACCCGATAGATTGAATCCGACATGGGAAATGATCAGATAGACATTGAAAAAAATAACATAGAATGTAATTTAAATCATTAAAAAATAAATTGATTTCTTGGTATGTAAATGATTGTTGTATTTGTTATATTAGCATAAAAGGTCTATATACAAATGTAATGCTTTTTTTTAAAAAATATATTTACTAATGGAATACAATCTAAGTATAATAAACATATACTTTGTACATATAGCAATAATCGCAAATTCTTTAAGTTTTTCTTTTCGATCGTACTCTTTTTCCTTGCGG
>JBKJYK010000120.1:0-6041 GCA_046715515.1 Candidatus Nitrosocosmicus sp. | reverse complement strand
CCCAAAGCTGTTACAATTCTTATTCGCGGTGGCTCTCAAAGGGTGGTAGATGAGGCAGATAGATCAGTCCATGACGCTTTAATGGTTACCAAAGATGTGTTGGAAAAGCCATTGATTGTTGCTGGTGGTGGGTCTCCCGAAGCTTTTGTTTCAAACAAACTAAAAGAATGGACAAGTACATTGTCTGGTAGAGAACAGCTTGCAGCCGAGAAATTTGCAGAATCTTTGGAATCTATTCCTTTGACATTAGCTGAAAATGCCGGTATGGATACAATAGATACAATGACTGAGCTGAGGTCACGACAAAGTAAGGGATCAACATGGTCTGGTATAGATGCACGAAATTCACGAATTGCTGACATGTCAGAACTTGATATTGTAGAACCATTGTCCGTTAAAGAACAAATTATTAAATCGTCTACAGAGGTTGCATCAATGATTTTGAGGATTGACGATGTTATTGCATCTAGTAAATCTGCAGGAGGTGGTGGAATGCCACCAGGCGGCATGGGTGGAATGCCACCAGGCGGCATGGACGGAATGATGTAACATCTCTATCTTTTGATATATTTTATTTATGGTATTACCTGAATCTGATTTTTTGAGTTCACGATTTGATTTTTTTACTAAAGTGTGATAATATTTTTTTAAAAATAACAATATTTTGTGACATGAGGTTTATTTTTTAACTTGTTGCAAACCTATTATTTTTCAATGTACAGTTAATTTCATCCAATAAAATTATATTTGAATCCATTGATGATTAATTGGGGTAGGTAGGGTCGGGGTGCTAGCCGTACCCCCTATCAGAAATCGGCTTTATGCTGGGATCAGTAACTGCTAGGTAAATTCACGAATGGGCGGATACCTGCTTATCTATCTAATATGAAATCATGCCGTATCGGATGGCTATGAACAGCAAGCAACATGAAGGTGTGGCCTTGACTGTGTATTGTCGAAATGGGTGAGCTCCGGGAGGGAGCAACCCTAAGCCAGCGCAGCCATGCTGTTGCGACTACGTGGTGGATTTAGAAAGATTTGAGATGGGACTTCTTATTCGAGTTGGTACTAGTAGGCTACCCTAATCTCTATTATGTCAACAACTATTTTTTGATAATGAAATAGTTATATCAAGTATTTGGGTATCCATTAATTGTTTTTGATTTGCCTTTAGACATGTCTATATCTTTGGCTTTTATAATGCAAAAATGCTGATGGATGATAAATTTGGCTATTGGAATGAGTTGATTACAAGACGATAATTACGCTAACAGTATGCGAATTTTAGTATAAACCTAATAAATTTTTTCGCAATACCTGAAAATATGCTTTTAACTATTATGAGGTAATGTGCAGTGTAATTTGATGTGCTTCCTAAAACCCCCAACTAAACTGATATTATTACAAATTCAATAAGTTTCCAATTATTCAAGGATAGTACTCTTTAAAACAGCTTGAACATATTTTTTTTTTATATTTTAAATATTTTTGATTTTCTTTTACCATCGTATTTTCTTTTTTTAACTTATTTTTGCAAACAATGCAAAAAATATCTCCTTTAAAGTCAGTATTTGTGTTATTCAAATTTACCGCCAGTGGATTTTAAGGCATATAATTCATTTAACTGTTGATTGCAATTTTGATTTTTATTTAAACAATCTTGTATTGTTGTTATATAATTTTATGTCGCTCAAAAAAATGTTGTCAAATCTATTAATCGATGATTGCATTAAAAAAATACCTTTATTGAATTCTTTTAGTATGCCAAAACCTATAATTTTCTCATAATCCTCTTTTAACGATACGCCAACGAAACGATTTCTAACAAAATCCCTGTCATTTAGTAAATCTTTAAAAATTGTATACTTTGGTTCAATTACGTTAATCTTTTCTGTTTCTGTATTTCTTTTTGATAAAAGAAAACTATTTTGATAGTAAATAGCAATTATTTTATGATTAGAAATAAATACTTTCTTTGTAAATGTTTTCAAAAGATTTGAGTATTTTATCAATCTTTTCACTCTCCTATCGTAACTTGTTTTTCTTATTTCTTTATGTGGTGCTTGACCTTGTATTATTTTTATATTTAAATTACCTGAAAATTCTTCTCTTATACTATCATAAAGGTCAATAGTTTGCTCGTTTTCTCTCATACAAATAATGCAATCTGGATCTATCTTTTTTATTAAATCTATTTTGTAGTTATTTTCGTTATTGTTTACAAACCCATCTGTATTTACTATCGTTATATTGTGGTTTTTATGCAATTTATTGTAAGAGTTTTTTATGCAATTTATTATTCTTGATTCATAACCTACTGGTTGTATGTTGCCTATGAAGCTTACGTAATGTGGATTGACACTAGCAAGATCTATTGTTTGTTTGGACAAAATTGTTGATCCAATACAGGTTGGTGGCGACAATTCTCCCTGTCCAATATCTGAATCTATTATAAGTGGTCTTAGGCCTTTATTGAGTAGTTTATTTGCTATGAACAAAGTTAATGTAGATTTGCCAGTATCTGAAGGGCCAATAATTATTATTCTTTTTCTATTTGAATTTAATATGCATTGAATGATATCTTCCCAAATATTTGTTCCAATTTGGTCTTGGCCGTATTTTGAATTTTTTTCCAGATTAAAATAATTCTTTCCTTTTTTTAGAGTTATTATTGTGTCTGTACTCTTCTCAATGGGGATATACTTGTTATTTTTGTATGCAATGAAAGTATTTTTAAATTTCACTCCTAATATTTCGCATTCTCCTCTCACCTTCATCAATATTGGCCCTTTGACCAAGATAGTTTCCACTAGTTTTAATTGGTTAAAGAACGTTATAATCTTTAGTATAAATATAAAAAAGGTGTTTGTGCTGAATTAGTTATTTTGATGCAATTTGATAAGCAATGTTTTTATGGTGTTTACAAGATAACCAATATTTGGTAATATTGTATTATATTGTATTTTTTAGTCTAACTCGTGTTGTTTGATATTTGTAAATTAATAATTTATATTTAAATGGTAGTATTGAGTTCTAAATTCAGTGATGGTTTAAAAAAAAAACTTGCAAAGACATAGTATTTAATCATGATTTGAAGGAACAAAGTGTTATTAATTGAGCATTTTAACCTGAAATTATTTATTTTAGAAAACTGGATTTATACAAAATAAGATTATGGTCCACCAAGCTAGAAATTCAAAAAAATTATTTTGGTTTTTCTATCTTATTTGTTTCTCAAAGCCCTTAAACCGCCTAATCCCATTATTATGAATCCTATTATGATAATCCCAAGCGTTTGTGGGGACAATACTCGCTGCATTGTATCCCCTGAAGGGGAACTAGAATCAGATATCATATTTGAAGTGTCTGATATTATGAAGGTTGAGATTATAACAACTACTGCCATCAATGCCCCTCCAACAATTAATAAAGTTGTAAGAATCTTTGATTTAATGTTGTATCCTAATCCAAATGATAATAAAAAGAGAATTATTGAACCCCCACCTACAAACATTCCCCTTTCCATTAATGAAAGAGGTAAAAATCCATCACCATTGTTTAATCTTGATACCCCTGCATCTGCAATATATATAACTAATATAATAAATGCAATTGAAACTGTTATTTCTGCAGCTATTTTTCTTTTAGTTTGCATAAATTACATTATGCTTTTGGCTATTTAATATTATATTCCGTAATTTGGCAAAATGTATTTTAAGTGCAAATGATCTATTACTAATTAATTTTTAAAATTTAAGTAGTAGTATGTTTTGTAGACGTTTAGTTATTCTGAATACTTTGAGTGAGTTAACAAAAGCGGATATGTAGTTCCTTATTCTTGCATTTCTTCTACAGAAATAAAAATAAAAAAAAATTCAAACTTTCATCAATTCGTCTTCTATTATTTTCCATGACATGTTAAATAGATTTTAATTGCTTTTTGTATACATTTTCAATTTCCTTTATTGTTGTCGAGTCCTCTGCGTTTTTATCTTCTCTTATTTTTCCTGTAAATTTGGGAAATCTTAATGCTAAGCCATATCCCTTTTTTATTTTATCAATGGAAGTTGTATAGATGGGGCTTAATGTTATTTCTGGGGAGAATATTTCTATTACTATTTTAGGCTCAAACCATACATCCATTTTGATTTCTCCTGAAATCACTCGAGGGTTCTTGTTTTCTATACTGTGATTTTTTAATTCCTTTGAAATTTCGTCAAGTATTTCATCAGTAAATCCTGTTCCTACCTTACATATCGTATAAAATGTATCCTCATCGGGTTCATAAGATGCTAGTAACAAAGCTCCGTATTTTCCAACTCTTCTTCCTTTTCCAAATATTGCTCCAACTATTACTAAATCAATTGTATCCAATAGTTTGTTTGAATATTCTTTCTTTAGTTTTATCCATGCCCATTCTCTTGCTCCAGCACGGTATGTGCTGTTGGGATTCTTAATCATTAATCCCTCGCAACCATTTTCGATTGCCTTTGTCATGAATTTATCGATATCTTCTACTTTTGCAACGGTCTGTTGGTTAATCAACTTTATTTTATCATTTTTAAAACTAAATATTTCTTCCAAAATTTTTCTTCTAGTTGAAAAAGGCAAATTTGTTTTATCTTGGTTGTCATAATACAATATATCGAAAAGGCTTAGTAAAACCGGATAGTCTTTGATTGCATCCTCTATATTGTATTTTCTTCTTCGATGCATTAAACTTTGAAAGGGAAGGAATCTTCCTGTAATTAAATCAACAGAAACAATTTCTCCCTCTGCAATCAAGTCTTTGGAATTTATCTTTTCAATCTCATGGACTAGATCTGAAAAATTATTTGTCACATTTTCTAGGTTTCTTGTGTATAGCTCTATTCTGTTATTGTGTTTATGAATTTGAATTCTCTCACCGTCTATTTTATATTCTGCATAACACATTTTGCCATTCATTTTTTTTAATGCTTCTTCTGCATCAGATGCCCTTTCAGCGAGCATTGGACGTACCGGAACAAATATGGAGATTGGGATGGATTTAACTTCGTCTATTGAGCCATCAAATAATATTCTTGCAATTTTTCCTAAATCACTAGATACATTATATGCTCTTTCTAGTATTTTCCTGTTTTTCTTATCTCCTGTAAATGCTATGGCTATTGCATCTAAAACTGTGAAGTCCGCTATACCAAGCCTTAAATTACCAAGTATTAATTTTAAAATGAATTTGCTTTCTAAGTTTGTAGAATTATTCAATAAACTGTTTATGTATTTTAGTTTTAGATCTATAGAACCTGACCCTGTTAGTTCTGATATTCTGAGTAAAGTGCTGTATAGTCTTTCAATTGTTAATTTTTCGTAAAATAATGTAGTTTGTAATTTGGACTTTAATATTTCATAAGCAACGTCACCTATATCTCCAATTTCATTATATTTTATCTGAACTTCATTCACAGAATAGCCACTTGCAAGTGCTAACGATTTTATTACTACCTTATCAGCTACTCCTAAATGTTTAGATTGATAATCTGGTCCTAATTTACCTTGGATTAAATAAACTATCTTATCTATGATTACTGAGGTAGTTTTTTTTAGAATGTATACAAGATGATTGGTAAGTTCTAATCTGCTGGTTGTTTGCTCCATTTTTTCAAAAATTTCAGCAAGCTCCAAAAAGTACATTAATTACAATTAAAACATATCAATTTTTATTTTTATGTATTACACTACTTAATGATCAAATACATATTAAACTATTTTTATTTTATGATTAGTTATTCATATTTAGCAAAATCCTTTGCTGTAGTGTTGATAATGCTTTTTTATATATTTTTATATGTGTGATACAAAACTATTGTAGTTAAAATATTAATGAGTAGTGTAAGCGAAATAATGTCATTCCGAGAACCATTCACTATTACTGCCTTTTCAAATAAAAACGCAAAAGATGTTTCATCAATTATCACCGAAAAACGAATAAGTTCTGTTATTGTTATAGATATAGAAAACCGACCTTTGGGAATTGTTACTGAAAGAGATTTGGTAGAACG
>JBKJYK010000119.1:0-3107 GCA_046715515.1 Candidatus Nitrosocosmicus sp. | reverse complement strand
GTGTTGGAGTGTTAGTTGGTGTTGGAGTGTTAGTTGGTGTTGGAGTGTTAGTTGGTGTTGGAGTGTTAGTTGGTGTTGGAGTAAGTACTTGTGTTGGAATATTTGTGGGTATCTCCTGTATAGGGCTTTGAAGTGGGGGTGTAAGTACTTGTGTTGGAATATTTGTGGGTATCTCCTGTATAGGGCTTTGAAGTGGAGGTAATAATCCTTGTGTTGGAGGTGTTAACTCTTCTAAAGAATTGCCAGATCCACCTGTTTCATCCTGTAGAGGATTGCCAGATCCAAATTCTTGCCCGCCACCACCAAAGCCATCATTTTGGTCTTCACCGCCGCCTGTTTCGCCTTGGTCTTCACCGCCGCCTGTTTCGCCTTGGTTTGCTGATGCAAATGCCATGTGTCTGTTGAAATTGTTGTCAATTAGGGATCCACTTATGGTATCTACAGTGCTTGGGGACAAAAGATTTGAGGATATGGGACTTAACGTGAGCATGATTACGAAAGATGTGATCATGACTACCGAAAAGATAGTAGTCATCTTATCTTTTATGTACATATTACAATTTCATATAATTATTCTACTATATATTAATGATATATCTAAATATTTGAAAATTCTGTATTAATTGAACAGATATCAGTGAAAGTTTGGATGGACCATAGGATCAAAGAATTTTGTTATTATAAAAATTAAAAATGGGTGAGAGGAACCACTTCATAGTATAAGAATTATACAATTGATATTCAGGTATTTATAATATAGTGAATGTTTAAATCAAATCTATTCAGGTTCTGTGGCAATTTAATGCCATTTTAGGTTTGTATTTATCATATGTGATAATGCCATGGTATAGTTTATCCTACAGGGCATAACCTTTTAGTGTAACTACTAGTTAATAACACTTGCAGAATATCATTTCGACAACGCAAATCAGATTCACATCCCATGATCGCAGGCAAAATTTGGAATTCTTACGTAGTTATAATGATATAATCATTTATCGCCTTATTTTCTTGCTTATCTTTGAGACTGTTCCGTATGTTTTTTAATGTTTAGAGCGCATTCCCAAAATCTCCAGTTTAAGAAAGAGAATGGCGAATTAATCGCTAATAGTGTCCATAGGTAATTTATTGCAGCCTCCATTTTCAGATTTTATAGTACCGTGCGGAAAGGGTATGTTCTTTGAGGAATTTACAATATCATCCTATAGTTTATGTCGTGACCCAACACCCATATTGTAACCATAATATAGTAACAGTTACTTAATATTAATGCGATAATTCAAATCGATTACACATATCCATGATGGTAGACAAATGTTAAATCTTTTACGAGGTTATGAGCAATATTAAATATTATTGCTTTAGATAAAACTGGGATTTGGTTTTATACATTCAATTATGTTTTGGACCACATTCACCGGAGATTCGCTCAGAAAAGTAAAGAATGAATTTATCCATAAGTTGAACCATTATGATGATTATTGTAACACCAAATATTTGACTTGATGGTACGGCGCGGAAAGCAGATTATCGGCTATAAACTATTAGCGAATGATCCATAAATTGCAACAAAGATGTTCAGACCATGCATCATGATAAAATTATGCGAAGTTGATGATGTTAAAAAGGCAAAACTACTGATTACAACTAGGCTTGTTGTTTATCCTGCCAAGTGTAAATCTTTATCTCTTGTATTACATTGACCAACTGAATGGCCAACACTGATTAAAAAACATAGGTTATTGATAGTGTCGTAACCACTGCCGAATTAGCCAGGTTAATTATTGAATAGTGCCTATTATTGACATAAAAACTGCTGCAATCATTATTTTTCATCATATATTGTTATTATTCTAGAAACAGAATTAACGCATTTTGTTGCCAAAGTTTCCATTTCTTTAATTTTATCATAGGAAATTGAATCCTTTTTGATACTAAGATGAATGAATTTGTTTCGTTTTTGTCTTATGTCGTCCATATCATCATAAAGACTTTTTTTTATAATTCCATTAGAATAGAGAATTATTTCTATGCATTGAAATGTTAAATTTTTTATTTTATCAGGACCAAATTTTTCTTTAAAATGCTTGACTATTAGTTGTTTTCCATAATGTTCTAATATTGTTGAGGAATATGCAAATACTTTAAAATAGTCATGCATCTTCTTTGCTTCCTCTAATTCAGTAATATAATTTGAATAATACCTAATGAATATTACAAAGGGTATTTTTTTTATTTGGTCAGAATAATATTCAATTTCTTGAGGACTCAATGTTGATTCTAAAAGAATACTATTTGTTCCTGCGGTATAGGGAATGGGAACTGTATGTAACATTACATTATTATTTAATATTAAATAAGGTAACGTACAAGGTTCGTCTTTTTAATATAAAATATAATTGCTCATAATGTCAACAATCTCTTCATAAGCAATTCGACATATAAGAAAAAGATTCGATTGAAGAAATAATTATCATAGAATCGTTGATCAATATGACTGGATTTTACGGGCTATTTATCGCCCATAACAAAACAGTATCATTAATCATAAACCGGTGATATGATAAGTTATTATTGCTATCATCTATAACCATTTAATTAGCCAATGATAAACGACATTTGTTAAAGGTGACAAACAAGTATTATTGTAGTATATGAACCCTTCTCGACACGAATTAATTAATTATGTTTTCGTCTGACAATTTCAATAGTAATAGATCAACAAATCCAATTTAAATGATTGAATAAACAAAGGGATTCTATAGGATAAAAAGCAATTTAAATTCATAGTTTGTGCAACATTTTTTGAATAAACCTTTTCGCACCCTAATCCATCAATGACTCAATGAATTTAATGACTGTATGAAGTTGCCACATAAAGTTAATAGTTATCCTAGAGAAAGCTCATTTGCTTTTGAGCACCGTGCCAAAACCCTTTGATCAATATGTGTTATCTTTCAATTTTATCAATCAATGCTTGTTGGTCTACAAGCAAGGCCATAATCATAGACATGGTCAAGCTTGGATTTTCTCTTTCCATTGACTTTATGGCGTCATAATGTTTATTGCAGATATCAGAAACCATCTTTGCTAAAAGCTGCCTGTCC
>JBKJYK010000118.1:0-4196 GCA_046715515.1 Candidatus Nitrosocosmicus sp. | reverse complement strand
TTATAGTATAACGATGAAGATTTTTATTATATGTGATAGAGGTTAATAGTTATTTTGTAGTAGAACAGCCATATATTATATAATCAAATATATAGATATTTTTTAGACATGCTTTCTATTATGGTTATTTAGTAAAAGGATTAATGTATATATTACTAATTAATATGGTGGAGGTAAGAAAGTATCTATATAGCTTGTGTTCTAAAACACTGAGAATAGACAAATCTGTAATATTGACGTCTGTAATAAATAGTGATGGAAAATTAATTGTAGGAAAATCCAGACATTGCAATATAAAAAAAATGTAAACTAGGACTGCAATTTTTTTTTACCCAAACAAAAACATTTTTCAAATATCCTCTCTGATGGTAATAATAGCATTTATTCTATGCCAAATAAAAAAATATTCTTCTTCATTCTAAATCGGTAATAAAATCGGATTTTTAATTTATTAATGTTAATAATATTGGATATATAGCATTCGTTTCTCTAACTGAGAATCAAGATAAATATCTTTGTATATATTGTTTAGTTTGAAGACCATTATAATATCTATATAGTTTCTAAATAGATACTATAATTTATTTTCAATACCCTTTTTAGAATAATAAACCTAGATCTGCTAATTAATATGGCAAAATGTGATCAAGCACAAAATAATGATAATTCCGAATTGACCATTAAAATAAAAATACCTAAAATAAGAGAACGTCACGAAGGATTGTGTAGTATTTTATGTCTAATATAAATGTGGAATGTAAAAATGATTGGCTATATAATGATCCTTTTATATTTGTAGATAATCTAGAAGGTAACAAGCATCTCGTGCTGTTTTATAGAAATCAACAATATGGTCAGAAGATCCAATTTAGGTTTATAAGAAATGGCTTACTAAAGGGGGAAAACTGTATATGTACTACGTATAAAAATGATATATCATCAATTGAAAATGAAATGGTAGGTAACAATATTGATGTGGAAGAATTTAATAAAAAAGGCTTGTTGCATATTTATCAAATACCTGATCTTCTAAAACATCCAAAAGGAGTTATTGCTGCAACTGAAGGAATTATAAATAGAAAATTTTCTGGTTTAACGCCTCCTTTTCGTTTAGTAACAAGATTTATTGGTGAAATACATACAAAAGAGCAAATTGCAACTAATTTGGTTTTAGAACAAATAATCCACTCTAAATTTAATAAATTTCAAGGATTGGTGTTGTGTCATTATGATGTTAATGAAATTTTACCTCATACACATGGGATATGGCTGGAAAGCATTTTAAAAAACCATCATTCAGCCATTTTTATTACACAAACGGATGGAGAAGGAATAGCTTTTGATATCGAATAATCCATTTCTTTAAATTATTTTAGATAACTAATTCATTGTCATAATTTTTATATAAATATTTAAACTAACACTTCGTTTTGTTATTATCAATAATAAATCCGATAATGTTATAGTTTAATTATGATATTTATTATATAACTGACATGAAATGACTTAATTGTTATTGATAAATCTAAATCTTGAATATGCTCTATTTCTTTTATTAACAGGAAGCAAAATATCCTTCAACAATAATGTATTGTGGTCTATTATTATATGTTTTGAACCTATCATGGTGAAGTTCAGAAAGACTTTTTTGTTTGGTTAACCAAAATCATGTTTCTATTTGGGATTGGGTTCAAAAAATAATTATCAATTAATATCGTTAAAAAGAAAGAAGATTTTAATGTACATCGTAGATGAGACTTAAGTTGTTCAAAATTCATTTGACTTTATTTAGTTATAGTGCCTTATAATAAGAAATATTAGAATCGATCTTTTAAAAAGTACGAAACATGTTTTTGGCATAACGGTTTGCATCAAACTTTATTATGGTTCACAGTAAACATTCATTCTCTCCGCAAAGAAATTACTTGGTATCTATAAGCATATAGATCCTTAAAACTAAAACATCATATGCATTCGTTTTATTAATAAGGTCTAATAGAAAGGGTTGTGTATACATCAAAATTTAAGCTGAGGGTTTCGATGACTACTTTCCTTGTAGATGTAAGAATTGTAAATTAAATCTCATAATAAATATTACATCTTTTATAGAATGTTATAATAATGATTTAAAATATTTGTGTTATCAGATCTTGATAATTCAAAGCATTAATGTTCATTGTCTACTAAATCGTTATTTTTTAGAACCTCCGCATGATCAATTACCTATGCAAGCAACATATTCTCTTCAACTACTCCATCTTCCTTTTTGTAGTACTGCTTCATTAACTCTTCATAATGTATATCGCAAACCCCATAGTAATCTAGTGATTCTTCCATGGAATTTTGATCCATAACTGCTATTGGATTATTCCCTCTATTGACACATTCTTCTATTACACATGTATTGGTTGTGACACCAAATAGGTCTTTCATACCTAATAATAGCAAATTATTATACATATTCATGTTGTAAAGCAAATATGTGGCAATACGGATTCTATATAGATAATGGATATAAAGTGATTATTTTTTTTTCTTTGTTTGCATTTTTAAATATATAAACTATTACAAACTACTTGAAATAAAAATAAATTAGCAGAAACCAAACTAACAATAAATTGATATTTTTGGTTGGAAGCGGATGTTGAATAGCTATTACTAAACCCAATGTAAAGGTGTTATATATCTATTGATGATATTAATACTTCCAGAAAAACATATACAAACACTTTTGGTATAGCAGTAAGCAATTTTTTTTAGATTTACTATTATTATTCTATTCAACAGTTACGATGGTGATACATTTATATGTATTCTTACGATGTAGGCCTTTTTTTATTTAAATGGTGTGCTCAAATTTATTATGTAGATTTTAAGATTTATTTATCCTTTATTAAAATTCCTTTTCAAAACTTTTTACTGAGGGATACTAACTAAATAGTATTGATCGAATTCTGTTTTTTTGATAAATTTTAATGAATTTTTTTCTCTTATACAAATAATATGTTATCATATTTCATTCTAAAACAATAAGATATTTCAGATATTTTTGAAAATTTTTTCATAAAAAATCTCCTTACGATAATATAGCAAAAAGAATAATTCAATAAATATTACTTGCGTAATAAAATAGAATATATGTGTTAATGTATTAATTATTTCGTCTATTATTAATTAACAATTATGTTGTATAGTATAACTATTACTATTATACATGGTGCATAATTAAACTTCTTTCATTTGTTGGTGTCATAGCAACAATTTCATCTATTGCATTAATGACGGCATTTAAAGCATTTACACAATAAAACATGGTCATGAGCATAGGCAATGGCACTTTGATGAATAGTAATTTGACCAATCCAGACGATAATTCAACCATAATGTGAATTATAATTTGTCCAAAAGACTCTATGATAACTAAATTAGTTTAATTAATAAAGAAAATGCAATTACAAAATTATTCTATATAGTTAAAAACTCTATTATTTGTATTTGGCATCATACATAATTAAACAAATTTGTTATAGTGTTTCTTTTCCTGAGATCAAAAAATTATCTATTTTTGATTGGATTTGTTGGTATATTTCTTCAATACTTTTATTTCCATCTATATTAAATAAACTATATCTCGATCTCATCTTTTCAAATTCTTTTTTTAATGTGTATTGATATTTTATAAAAGAATCATAAATATCATTGGAAATTCCAAGATCCACTCCAGATTCATAATAATCCAAGGAGTTGTTTTTTTGAAATACTCTATGTATCAAGTTATATGGATCAACATCTAAATAAAATACCAAATCCGGTTTTATGGCAAAACTAAACAAATTATGCAGCCAGTTTTTATCTATTCCTCTAACGGAACTTCTTGCTATGAGTGTATAGATATATCTATCAGAAATTACAATAAAACCCGCTTTTAGCGCGGGAATGATTTTGTGCTCCAATTGATCTGCAAAATCTGCAGCATAATAAAGAGTCATAGTTTTTTTTCCTACCAAAAAATTTCTTTTTGCTTCTATGATTCCTTTGGAAATAAGATCTGATCTTCTTAATCCTGCATTTATTACTCCGTGTCCCTCAGCTTCAAGTTTTGTTGTTATTTTTTGTATCTGTGTGCTTCTTCCAGATGCGTCGGGACCTTCTATTACAATAAAAGAACCTTTAATCTCTATATCTTGGAGATACTT
>JBKJYK010000117.1:0-5046 GCA_046715515.1 Candidatus Nitrosocosmicus sp. | reverse complement strand
CAGATCATGTTGCAAATAGTTTGAATTTAAAATATGGTGAAAGAAAAGATATCTGGTCGGAGCTTGCAGGATTTCCGGGTGTCGCAACTATGTTGCCTGTATTGCTGCATTTTGGTGTCAATTCCGGACAACTCTCTATTGAAAAATTGGTAGAATTAACCAGTTACAATACCTCAAAGATTTTTGGGATGTTTCCTAAAAAAGGCACCATCCAAAAGGGTTCAGATGCTGATCTAGTTGTAATTGATTTGGATTTGACAAAAAAAGTAACTCCGGACATTTTACAATCATCATCTGATTATAGTATTTATGATGATTATGTTTTACAAGGATGGCCTGTTACTACAATTTCTAGGGGGGAGGTAATTATGGAAAATGGTGTTATTTGCGAAGATAAAATTGGACACGGTAAATTTGTTAAAAGAAGATAATAAAATATAGCCAAGAGCGACAGGTTATTGCACCAATTGGTTGCATCTTTACATATGTAGAAAATTAGTATCTTTTAATAGAATCAACAAATATACTATGTTGATGCTATTCCAACCATTAAAAATAAATTAAATGATCACTAGACAGTGCATAAACGCTTTTCCATTTTCTAGAACATAAGGAACAAAAACGTCCACCAATTGGTTTATCCATACGAGTTAAATGTTTTGTATTTTTTGTAGTTATTGGGTTGAGTTTAACATACAAACATACAAACCCGTCTCCCATTTGAAGCATTGCATATACCTTTGATTGGTGGTGCATTTCAAAAAAAAAAATGGATAAATGGCGTAGAATCGGCAAATCGGATAGACCAAACCTTTTTTATAGGGTGGGGTGGGGTGGGGTATGAGTGTTATCTCATATTTATAAAATGGCCGTTTATCATTAACAATAAAACAAGAATAAAATAACATGGTATGTAACTTACCAATAGCATTAAAAATGACTGAAAATAAAGATGCCAAAAAAGCTGAAATAGAGATTAATAAAGAAAAATGTTTATCATTTCTGAATATTTCAGAGAAAATTAGGTATGTGGGCATGATAAATAAATTTGGAAGAACTGTTACAGGCAAATTAAAAAATGGGATTAGACCTTTGTTAACACCAGAACAAGCAAGAGATGAGAGGTACATTGAATCTACCAGACAGCAATTAAGAAAAGACCTAGAGGTATCAATAGGCAAATCCATCTTTACCATTGAAAAAAATGAAAATGTTACTTTTTTATTGATTCCGGATAAATTCAAAGATTATTTCTATTACATAACATTAGAAAAAGACACACCATTAGTTGAAATAAATGATATAATAAATAAAATAAATGAAAAAATGGGCGGGCAATAAATTACTTGAAATTTAACCTGCTTCTTATTTCCTTGTCTTTTATTATTGCCGGGTGGTTTGGGTCGACAAGAATTACCTCAAACCAGGAATTCATACCATCCTGATACAGAAAATAAGAACCCAAGACCTTCATGTTGAGAAACTTCTCACCGACACGCCTTTGAGCTACATGCTTCATACTGATACTTTGTTTTATATGAACAACACCTAGATGTTTAGGTCGTCTGCCTGAAACAGGGCGTTGTTTTCTCATTCCACCTCTGCCCACACGAACCCTTGCAACTACAATCCCTTGTTTTGCTTTGTAACCTAAAGCCCTAGCTCTATCAAGCCTGCTTGGTGAATCAATTCTGAGTATTGTAGGCTCTCTTCTCCATACATATGCTTTATCTTTGAGAATTTGTGATCGTGTTTTTAACATCGACTTCCAAGTTTCTGCAATGTGGCTGTACATACCTTAAATTATTTTAACCCTTTAATATTTTTATTTAGAAGAAAAATAAAATAAAAAATAAACTCTGTTACTAGCGCCTGCCCATTCTCTCGGGCTTTTTTTGACCTGGTTGAATCCGCTTTTCGAACCTTTTTTCAAAATTGTTTTTATTTCGCATTTTAGATGCGGGACTAGTTCTCTCTCGAGCTTGAATTTTTGGTGTTTGACCTCTGACTTTTCCAGCTTTTGTTAATGATCCGTGAGTTGGCATATCATACTTATATCAATTCCTATATTTAATATATGCAATGACCCTTTTATGTACAAACACGTTAGTTGTTATTATAGGCAACAATTGCCTAAAACAATGAGGCGATGGCAATCATATACTAAGTTGTTATTATTTAAATTGTAGAACCAAGCAATAGACGTATCAATAAATGTCTGTTTTAAATATCGACTATGCCCAAGAAATCCAAAGATTAAAGAAGGAAAAAAATGCAGTTGTTTTAGCTCATAACTACCAAATTCCCCAAATTCAGGATATTGCAGACTTTATCGGAGATTCTTTGAAACTGTCGAAGATGGCGGCTGAAACTAATGCCTCAATAATTGTTTTTTGTGGTGTTCATTTTATGGCGGAAACGGCATCCATAATAAGCCCTGAAAAAAAAGTATTGATACCGGATTTAGATGCGGGGTGTTCACTTGCATCTTCAATAAATCCTGAGGAACTATTGGAATGGAAAAAACAAAATCCAAAAGCTATAGTTGTAAGTTATGTGAATACATCTGCAGAAATAAAAGCCTTGTCAGATTATTGCTGTACCTCTTCAAACGCGGCAAAAATCGTGGAGTCAATTCCAAAAGAAAAACCGATTTTATTCTTGCCCGACATGTTTTTAGGCGCATATGTCGCTGAAGTAACAAAGAGGAATAACATAAAGATATGGCCAGGAGAGTGCCATGTCCATGCGGGCATACGATCCGAAGATATTAATGCCATGCTAAAAAAATATAGAAATGCTGAATTTTTAGTTCATCCTGAATGCAGCTGTACGTCATCTACCCTCTACCATATTTCAAAAGGGGACATCAATAAAGACACCAAAATACTATCTACAGAAGGTATGATGAAAGAAGCAAGGGTATCGCCCAACAGTCAGTTCATTGTGGCAACTGAGACGGGGATGTTGTATCGTATGAAAATGGAAAATCCGAAAAAAGAATTTATTCCAATTAAAAAGGATGCAGTGTGCAAATACATGAAAAAGATAACGGTGGAAAAAGTATATAATTCCCTGATGAACGAAACATATGAGGTTAAGGTTCCAAATGAAACTGCAGAAAAAGCAAGGATACCTATACAGAGAATGCTAAGTGTAGCATAACAACTTTATCACGCCTTACTAAAAAAAATTGGTCCAAAAAACGCTCAAAAACGCACATCATTAGAAGAGGATATTTCAAGACTATAGTCAATTGATTGAAAAGAATGAGTTAGGGCGCCTACTGATATCACATCCGGTTTTGCAGATGCATATTCATAGATGTTGTCCAGGGTGATACCGCCCGAAACCTCAATAATGACTTTATCCCTCAATCCCAGATTTTTAATTTTTTCTATAGATCTATGAACCAAATCTGGGGTAAAATTGTCTAACATTATGATGTCAGCTCCTGAATTTATGGCGTCGATAATGCCATTATAGTCACATACTTCACATTCTATCTTTCTATAGGATCCGTATTTGGATCGAATTAATTGAATCGCCTTGTTAACTGAACCAACGATTGCGACATGGTTATCCTTTATCAATACAAGTTGATCAAGCCTGTATCTGTGAGATATGCCGCCACCAAGTACCACTGATTTTTTATCAAAATGGCGTAAACCGGGTGAGGTTTTTCTAGTGGAGGAAACACTCACAGATTCTGAAAACTTGCCGAGTTTTTTTACAAAATGGGAGGTTTTGGTTGATATCCCACTCATGTGCATGATAAGATTTAAGGCTGTTCTCTCAGCTTTTAGTATGGATTTAGCGGAACCTTGGATAACCATGACGGCGGTTTTTCCTTTCAAAATGGACCCATCATTTACCAACAGTGTTGAAGTGCAATCGCATATATCAAAAATTGTTTTAGCTTCTGCAAGTCCACTTACCACTACCACATCGTCTCTGTTTTTACAAATAATTTTCGCAGTTGCATCTATTTTTTCATCAATCAGTGCATTACTTGTGATATCACCTGTGCCAATATCCTCGTTTAAGAAATTCGTCAAAAGTGACCTGATTTCTATCTCATTTTTTTTTAATGGAGATTGGGCATTGTTATAAATATCCTGAAATTTGCTCAAATTAAACTAGGTTACTTTCAGCGCATATTTATGGGGGGCAGAGATTTCAAGTGTTGATGCAATTTTGGATTTTTCGGAATCAAAAATTAAAAGTATTCCAGACCAGTCCTTAGATAACTCTGTTGATTTACAAACAGGACACATTTTACCCAAGGTCAGTGCCTTACATTTTTTACAAGCAAATTCTTTTGCCAATGTTATATCAACAATAATGTATTTTTTATTTCTTATCCCTTTTTGTATTGGAGGAAATAATATTGGATGACGATACAGGTTTCTTTGATTTTTCAGCAGAACTCCCCTCAGAATGCGCATTCTGAGCTTGTTTTATTTCTCGCTCCACCCACTCAAGTGCCCCCAAGAATGGCTGTCTGCATGTAATGCCAATTTTGCCCATCGATGCGCTTTTTCCCAAGCTTATTGCAGTAATTCTTGCGCGTATCTTTGATCCAATTCGTAAGGTTTTTTCCGACTGATTGGACAAAATAAGACCTTGCTTAACATCGCTTTTCAGATAGTCATCCGTAATTTGAGACAAATGCAGTAGAGCGTCAGTGGGGCCTATTCGCACAAAAGATCCAAAATCAGTTATCTCGACTACTTCACCTTCAACTACTTCATGTAGCTTAGGATAAAATGTTAGGGCTGTAAAATGAACCTTGTGGTAAGTGGCACCGTCACCAGCAATAACTTTGCCGGTAGAATTTGCTTCAGCGTCAATTATTAGAATAACGTAGCCTAATTCAGCATTTACCATGCTTTCATATTTCTCTTTTAAGATTCCAATTGCTGTCACCTTCAATGAATTCGTTAATTTGCTCGGTGGAATTCTCACTACATCGGTCATATGTGCTATAGCAAACATAATAAGGATACAACATATCCATAACTTTTAGTTTATGAACTTTATGTT
>JBKJYK010000116.1:0-3213 GCA_046715515.1 Candidatus Nitrosocosmicus sp. | reverse complement strand
AAAACACCATGAGAAATTTGGAACTACATGTGAGTGGATAACAGAGGTACAAACTACAGCTTAATCAAATAACAATTCAAATCTATCTCTCCTATTTGGTTATACAAAGATTTATCATTAAATTTTTCTAAAATGGTAGTTATAGGCTATCCCAAGTAAATGGGTAGAACCTTTTAACTTCCTACTCACATGCGTACGTACTTAATTATTTTTCACCTAATTCCTTTTTATAGGATTTTTTCAACCAGATTGGCGTAATTATTGTTGTAACCGCTACCATTATGATTATAGCTGTGTAAATGTCTGTGGAGAGCACCCCAGATGTAAGTGCCACACCAGCAACAATTAATCCTACCTCACCTCTTGATATCATTCCTATTCCAACTCTCATGGATTTTGTTTTATCCTTGAGAAAAAACATGGATGGTAATCCACATCCTACCAACTTGGTGGAAATTGCTACTGCTATAATTATTCCTGCAATAATCAATACATCAGTATTAACACCTCTCAAATCCACTTGGGCACCTATTATTGCAAAAAATAATGGTGCAAAAATAAACTGCAATTTGTGAGCGTATTCTTCTAGTTGTTTTATTAGTTTGGTACTAGCAACAGCCATTCCTGCAGCAAACGCGCCCACGATGGGAGACAGACCGACATAGGCTGCTACACCTGCAATACCAAAGAAAATTGCTGTTGTGATTCCTTCGATACTACCTCTTGACCTCCATAATTTTTCTCTATGTAGTATCCTTGGAATGAGAAAATAGGCGCCAATCAATAACACAGCAAATAGCCCTAGAATTTTTAAAATTAGAAATGCTACGTCCATGATTTGGGGAGAAGTATCCCCCGACTGCACCATGGTAACAACAACAGATAATATTGCTATAGCAAGTATATCATCAACTATAGCCGCACCCAGAATAAGCCTGGCCTCCTTAGATTGCATTCTTCCTAATTCTGTCAATACCTGAATAGAGATAGCTATGCTTGTGGCTGTCAATGCTGTAGCGATTAGCAGCACTTCAAATGAATTCAGCCCGTACATCGAAAGAACAATAAAACCAACTGAAAAAGGTACGATTACTCCCAATGCTCCAATAGTAAATGAAGCTGCACCTCCTCTCAAGAATTCTCTTGGCGTAATTTCCAAGCCTGCGATAAAGAGGATGACAATAGCCGCCAATTCTCCTATGTGCTTTATAGTTTCATCTAGAACAACCAAAGGTTGGCCATCAAATAATGGTAATCCACCCAAGGCATAGGGACCCACAATAATACCAGCTAACAGTTCACCTAATACAACTGGTTGCTTTATTCGTTGGAATAACTCTGCAAATATTTTGGCACTAAATAAAAGAATAGAGAGCGATATAATGATGTGGATAAAAACGGTTTCAGCAGCCATGGCCTTCTAGTATCTTGTATTATTTTGAATATAATAATATAACAAAAATTACGGATGATTGCTTCATAAATCATTTGTTCTAGATACCATCGCATAACTTGGAAAAGCGTATTTCAGAATAGACTTATTGGTATTTCATCCATGTCGTAATAGTAGCCCAAAATATTATCAACAGTATGTTCAACTGAGTATTACTATTTATTAGAACATATATAATTTTATTGCTTTCATATATCTTTAATATTCTCAGATTATCATATTCTAAAACAATCCATTTTATTTTACCTAAGATACTATTACTGTCTAGTTTTGTTTTCTCTGTTGTTAACTTTTCATTCTCTACGTTAATGTTTAAGTGTAATTCATTTACGATTGAATCGACATAGTCTCTATTCATGTTGGAATTTTTGGCAATGTATAATTCTTTTATTTGAGATGACATGACAATAAAAACTGCTAAAATATCATCATCAACTTCTACTAAATGTTTTATTTTATCATAGTTATTACCTTTATTTTTATCCATCTTGCTGCACCTATGATGGTGGCGCCTGTTGCCGCACCATCGTCAATTAGAATGACTATCGAATCCTTGATTTTTAATGCCATGCTTCCTTCCTTGTCCAAGTTTCGATACATCGAGTTGCGACGCTTTATCTCTTCTAATTGTCTTACATTTTCTTTTTCGATATACTCCTTGTCAATTTCTAGTTCAGTTATTATTTCATCATTTAATTACAAAGTTATATCTTCTTCCATTATTGCTCCAATTGCAGTTTCTTGGTTATGAGGGGCTGTCAACTTACTTGGTATAATAATATCAAAATCACATTTGTAAGATAGTTTTGAGGCAACAACATCCGCTACTATCACCCCACCACGAGGAATACCTAATAATAACAACGAGTCATCTTTTTTGTCTATCTTCATCTTTTTCAAGGAATCCTCCAAAGCACCAGCTAGTATCTTGGCCGCAAAAATTCTATTTTTAAAACGTAATTGAAATTTGCTCTTTAATGGGTCAAACAAAGTTATAGTACCTTTCATTACCATGGATTAAACTCGCTAATATTGTTAGCTGCATTATATCAAAAGATCTTCAGTATCTTTGTTGACTATGAGTTTGGATAAATCGTCAACATATTCCCTTGTTTAGAATCAGAGAATCAAGGGCTTTTAAGCTTTTTACCTTTAATTTAATACATAGTGATCTTAACCCGAAAAGAAAAGGAACAGTTAGTCATTAAGTTGGCTAGTGAAGGAAAGACAACTAAGAAGATAGCTCAGATTGCACATGTATCATTATTGGATATTGGAAAAATAATTAAAAGATTCACTGGAGAAGAAACAGAGTATCAGAATAAATCTCCGTCAATAACCTCCAAAGCCTTTCAGATGTTTAAAGAAAACAAAAGCCGTGTTGATGTTGCAATTGCTCTGAATCTGGAATCAGAATACGTCGTTACCCTATTTGAAGATTATCTGCTGCTGTTGAATTTTGACAAGTTAATCAATATCTATAGAGAGTTAGGAGATGGCATCTACCTACTGGACTACTTATTTCATCACATGAAATACGAAGGCATAGTTACTAAACAAGCGATTTCTCGATTTACAGAAATGGCGGGTAGATTAACAAGGCTTGATGAAGAAGAGTTAAAGATCTGTGAACAGATAGGAAAGCTAAATTCTAAAAAGTTTGTGTTGGAAAGGGAGATTGATGAAGCGCTAAAGGAATTGGAACAATATAATACAAGCTTAAGAGAGAAACACCAATTGTTGTAGGGCCGCCTAAGGCG
>JBKJYK010000115.1:0-9514 GCA_046715515.1 Candidatus Nitrosocosmicus sp. | reverse complement strand
GCAGTAGAGATATCAATAGAGAAGCATAGTGAGTAACAAATATCCATTTTGGCCATTTTATAGTGGGCTAGGCTTTGCATTATTTGGTGTGCTGTTAATTGTATTAAAAGTAAATATCAGAATATCTTTTGTTTTTTTTATTATTGCCTTATTCTTCCTGGTAGTCTGGGTATACCTGATTCTCCGAATCGATTTCAACAAAGGTAGAAAAAAAAATCAGGTATGTACATGTTCCATTTGTAATCACAAACAATCGGACAATTGTATTCAAGAAAGATGCCCATGCTGTGTTAGTATGAAAGATAACGAAGTTAGGGGTCACTCTAACAATTCCCTCCAGTAATAGCAAGAACCACTATTATGTCGTTTTATAACCACAAGATAAAAAATCAGCTATCGTCTTTTTATTGTGTAATATTCTGCAATTAATGTTTTTTTAAAGTTAAACCTATGGCATATCTTTTACATTAACCTCTCCAACTACAGAATGGATACCAGTTTAGTTTATAATGACAATAGTCCACACTGGGGTTTGGAGGGTCTATGAGTGTCTGTTGTCAACATCGGTGGTAAAGGTATCACCACCCCTAATGTTTTAGAACATTACAAAGCGACTATTATCCATCCATTATATCAAACCTGCAACAAACTATGTTGGTAAAAACCTTCAAGTTATATCAGAAAGGTTATTGCGCGCACGCACGCACTCACCCACTTGCACTCACGCACGCAACCCAACAATTTAATACACATTGTTAAAAACATAACAAGACTAAGACAAGATAACAAATCAACAGTGTAAATCATAAATACTCAATTACAAATATTGCCATGTTGCATCTTCCCCAAACAAGGGACTCTCCTTAGAGAGACAGCGTTTTCAGACGCATCAAGAACAATGAAGTTGTGGGTCGGTATTGTAGGTTGTTCATTCTTGTCTGGCAATATCCATTAACAGTGTGATATTTTGGTGCATCAACGGTCATCACTATTTTGCGTGAATCAATTTGTATTCCCATTCTTTCTTGATATAAAGTGTACATTATGTATTGGAAAAACAGCATTTGGATATTCAATGCCATATCTTTTGAGGGAAATTGAGAGTAATAAACATTGGAATCTCTTTTTTGGGAAAAACACATCACTTAAAATATTAGTTTAGGTGATATCTTTTTTCCATATCTGAGGTAGTGAATATGACAACAGACGCATTTACGCCAAGAATAAGGTTAGAGCATTTAATATCATTTAGTGATTCGGTATTTGCATTTGCAATTACTTTAATGGGTTTGCCCATTAGTATGCCAGATTTGACACCCAATCTTACTCAATCCATCTTGTTCAAAAACTAATTGATATTATCCCCAATTGGAAATTTATCTTATCAGTTTTTTTGTAATCTCCATATTCTCGGTTTCATACCATCAAGTATTCAACTACATAAAGAGTTCCACCGTTTCCATGGTATACCTAAACTTATTGTTTCTCCTTCTAATTACGATTTTATCCATTTCAACAAATCTGGTCAATACCTTTGGCAATTACCAAATATCCTAAATTCTGTATTCAAGTATTGTGATTATTACCAGCTTATTGCTTATGATTATTTGGTGGCATTCAACAAAGGAATGGAAATTGGTCGAAAAAAGCCTCATCCATTGTTCATAAAATGAGTTATGACAAATTTAGTCACAATACCACTGGTTTTTCTTTTATCCATAATGATATCGTTTATAAACTTAGATATGGCACAATGCTTTTGGTCAATTATTGCACCCATCAGGATTGTCATTAGACATAAATACAAACACTAAATTGCCATCAATGCAGCATGTGCAATTTTACGACAACAAATAAAAACAAACACACATGTTTGCAAAGTTAGTAACAAAATTTACTCAAATCAAAAACTTGATGGTTCATTAAGAATATTTTGTCAAGGCCTAAAGAAAAGGAAATAAAAAAAATAGTGAATTAGGTAACGCTTGGATAGGAACGGGGACTTGATAAACAAATTTCAATGCAGAACTAACTCGTTACCTATTTGCCATCTAATCCCTATTCGATATATTATATGTTTATGTCCTCCCCTTATTGCAAGTCCGCCTTTTCTTTAAAATATGGTAACACTTTATTGCAAAACTTATGTACAAAATCAAGCTCGTCAGGACTTGTGCTATGCAAATATATTTGTGTGAAGCCGGCTTTAAAATGATCCTCAATAGGTTTGATTAAATCCTCTATTGAAGTGACTATAATCACAGATTTCTTAAGCTTATCATCCGAAACCTCTTGTTTTGCTTTTTGTTGCAAATCTCGGGGGTCATTGACATTTATATCAAAATTATTTTCCAGTTGACCCGCTCGCCAAAACTCTGTAGAAGCAAACGCCATGTCATAATCATCTGCAAAAGATACAATAGGTTTTCCAATTTTCTCCAAAGAATTTAATTCCCTCCCCGATGCTATGGAGGCTTCGTCAAATGTATCAAACATTTCCTTTACGGCATCAGGTGTGGAAATTGTGATTAAACCGTCAGCATATTTTGCCGCAGTTTGAGTTGCTTTTGAGCCGGAGGCGGCCATATACAAAGGAATATCAGTAACTGGGGGAGTGTATAGTCGAGCGTTTCTTGTTTTGAAATAGGCCCCATTAAAACTAACAAAACCATTGTTGTTTTTGTTGTTGTTTGAATCTACAGAATTAGAAGACGAGTGATTTGCTTTATTATTTTTATTCCATAATTGCTTTATAATCTGTATCGCTTCAGTGGTTCTCTCTAGCCTAATTTCTGCAGGAGGCCAATCAGATCCTACCGAAACTTCATTCATTGCTTCCCCGGTACCTATTCCAAGACCAATACGTCCAGGATACAATACATCAAGTGAAGCAAAAGCTTGGGCAATTATGGCAGGGTTGTATCTATACATCGCAGCGGTAACTCCAGTTAAGAATTTCATGTTTTTTGTTCGTTCAGCAGCAGCTGCCAACCAAACCCATGTAAAATTACCGTATCCATTGTCATGCCACCAAGGATGGAAATGATCACTTGTCATGGTTGCTGTAAAACCACCCCTCTCAGCTTCAATTACAAATTGAAGCAAATCATGCAAAGAATATTGTTCCTGTGAAGTCCAATATCCGATAAAATTATTGTGTTTAGACATTAAAACTATATTTTGTATGATACTTGATTACTATGTATGCAGTATGTCTGCATGTATCCACCATCACATTATAACAATATTTCACATTAAATCCCAGAACACAATATGTAATTTCAAAGATGCCAATTAAACAACAACTAACAACACCTCCGCTAAGGGAGATTGTCATCCCATGTTCAGCAATTTTTTGCGGTTGTTATTGACAGTAGGACAGACAACAGTAGCAATATTAAGCCTATAAACATCTTATTACATAAAGAGGTTGTTGGAAGACAATTCTCTTATCACTCATGCTGAAGAGATAAAACAAAACATACACCTTGACAAAAAAAGAAATGATCCCATATTTCTTGTGGGAATCGAAATTGAGGGTTGTCTTTTAAGTGACAAAGGTCTTCCAGTTGATGCCGCACCCCTTATTGAAGCGTCACTCAATACAAAACATCCGCTGGATTATGAATACGGCAAGTGTCAATTTGAATTTAAAACCAATCCATTCTCTTTTTATGAACTATCCAAGATTAATGACACCACCCAAGACTTTATCGAAAGTCTCGACAATTTAGTGAAAAAAGCATATCCAAGTCAAAACGTCATACCGGTGTTTTTGGGTGCTAACCCCTCTCCAATTTCTTCCGATGAGACAATCATTACTGACAAGCCAAGATACAAGAAAATATCAGAATGGCAATCTGCTTTTCCAGATGCTCAGATGGATGGTCAAACATTCAAATCAAATTTAATTGGAACAGCAATACAAGGTTTTCATTTTCACCTACAGGGAAAAAACCCTGATTATACCGCACACATGTTTAATCACATTCTAAACTTGATTCCTTCATCCATTCTTTTGGGTGCCAACAGTAGGCTAATAGCGGGAAGAACATATTCTGTATATGAACCAAGAGTATTTTTGTTTGACCAAGCAGAAGGGCAAAACTCTGGCTTTCCGGCCATTTCCAAGTATTTAGACAGCCTAGAAGAATACGTTAACTATGTTGCCTCTCGTCAACCAATACTGGCATCAAATTATTATGAGCTAGAAAAAGAAAGGCATGATGATGTTCGTATCAGGATAACGGATGAATCGTATCGTGTTGAAACAAGGATATTATCGGTTCAGCCAACAGCTCAAGAGTTAATATGCATGATTGAGTTTTTTATAGGCTATTTGCATCACATTATTTCCGAGCAAAGACCATTAAGGCCACTACCAGATATCAGGGAGGAAAGAATGTCAACAATAAGATCAGGATTTAATGCTCAAGGGGTGTTTGACTTTACAGAGAGCATAACGCTCGAATTGGATTTTGCAAAAAAAGGCCTTTATGATTTAAATGTCAATCCAGAATTTATAGACATCCTATACAGAAGATTGGAAAACAGAACATCCGCTGGAGAAGCGGTGGTAAACATGTGGGATAAAAAATTTAACGGCTCCCTAGAAGAGACGACCGTAGAGGTAATATCAGAAATTTGGGATCATACAAAAAAAAACAAACCCGTTACATAAACAAACAAACAGAATGTCAATTTGTTCATTATCTCATTGTCGCCCTATGAACTTGTTTTTGTGTCTTTAAGTTTGCCAGAATTTGGCTCATAACCATTACAACATCCATGAGCTGCAATAACGTCTGAAACGTTTCCAAATATATCCGGGCCCTTATCATCGACTATCATGCATTTGTAACCCATAGAATCAACCCAATAGATGCAGTTATAGCAAAAATAACCCGTATGAAGATCGGAGTCTTTGAATTCATCTCTTTCCATATACGCAGCCTTCAACTTGCTTTATTTTTCAAATTTAGTAACATTACCTACAACATCTGCTGTTTTTTCAATTAGGTTTTTATCAGACATAATTATTATTTAATTTCCTTTTCATTTGGTGTCCATATGGAACAAACTCCATATGGTGCTATTATTTGTGACACATTGCCATCTATATCTTGTCCCTCATCTGTGACTATTGCACAATGATTTGGCTTCATATAGTAGATACAATTATAGCAAAAATATCCTGTGTGTGTATCGGAATCTTTGAAGGCGGCAATTTCAACATACCCTGAAGCAACCTTTGTTAATTTATTTAGTTGTGTAGCCTCTTGGGGTATTTTTTGTGTGGAGATAAAATTGGATTTTGAACTCATAATGATTATAGATTAACAAACTATAAATATCAACAAAATAAACTTTTTTAAAAATAAATAAAATAAATCCCAAGTTTTAACAAATAAAAATCATTTATCCTAATTTATAATTAAATTAAGTATTTATTGTACAAATTAGTCAAAGCATTTACAGAATACTCACTGGAGGGCTTTGCAAAATATTGTCAGTTTCAAATAAGACTACACATCGTGGACAACAGCACACAATAAAAAAACAGTCCAGTCAAGCACAGGAATCATAAAAAACACCATTTAATGATTTGTTGGCCCCGGTAACTGTTTTAGTCCATTATTGCAATTTCATCACTAAAGGTTGTTGTATTAGTTACCTTTTCTTGATGATGCATAAAAATCCAACAGAATTCTAGTTGTCTTATTATTTATTCATACATTGTAAGATTATCGTCACCCTGGTTTTCTTTTTCTTCATAAATCATCAATGCCGAATAAAATATTTCATCGCCCCTTACCACCATAGAATACTTTATATCAATTAACTCATTGTTGTCCAAGTCTTTTAGAAATTCATTTACCTCTTCCATAACCAAAATCTGATTACTAGCAGTATGAATACTAATTTGTCTCATTAACAAAACTTAATTAAACTAATATTTGAACATTGCAAATAAATAATCGAAACAACATCCAAATTTGAAATAGCATAATAAAGCATTTGATCAAATTACCCAACAAACATCAGATTGACAATCTTTAATGCAGTTTTCCTTGTTGATTATAACAGGCATATTCCTAATTTTGATTAAAGAAATACGATATCTTATTATAGAAATTGCATTATTATGGATATAATGAGTGGTATTGAGGAGATTACAACAAGATATGATGAACTTATAAACTCAATAAATACACAACTACCAAAAGTAAATACAAAGTTACTATTAGAACTAATGCCCATTTTAAAAGAAGAAGAGGCACCCGGGTATACCCTTCAGGTTCACATTAAAGATAATGCAAGTAAAGATGAGTTAAAAAACATCGTATTGAAAGAATGGGGAGTGGTACCAGCCTTTTATGAACACAATCACGCGGTAATCGAACATCGCGTTAACCTTCAATTACTTAAACAACTAAATGATTTAGGTTCCGTTGAATCAATCAGTGGTTCGCGATCTGGTGGCGGCAGGGCATCAAGAGGACCAGTGCTTGAAAGAGATGATGAGTATCCAGCAAAATGATCGATAAAACACCATGGTTTTGTGTTCCTGTAGATCAGTAATAGATAACACCAACCAACCAACCAGCCAACATTTTATACTTATAACCGTTTCATTATTTTCTTATCTAGAAAGATTACATTATTATTTTATTCTCATCACCAAAAAGCCCCATGCAAGCTTTACCCAGTGTTACTGCATAAAGGGTTTTTGCTTTATCACCTGTACTTAAGTTAATGATGTTATTTGTGTTATAATGCACTACGTTTTTTGTTTACGCATACAGTAGACCCAGTTTTTCAATTTACACTTGTTTTAAATATTTATTTTAGTTACGGTTTATTAATTAGTAAAACTCTTTTCAAAGGAAACAAAAGGAGGCAAATTCAAATAACTAGAGTTTAAGGGCCAAAGGTTCTAACTCATAGAAAAGAGAATATGTAGAGCAAAGGAACAACAGCAATAAAGCATATAAAAAAATTACTTGCGGTAATAGCAGCTGATTTTATTCCCATATCAGAACAACCCATATGAATTAATTTGCCTTTAGGCGATAAATTGCATATTTTTTAGATTTCGGTCAGAATAACCTATTGTAGGTTATCTGAGATATGCATCCTCCGAACTAATTGATACATATTATCATGACATTGACATTGACAAATTTTTATTGTTTTTGAACCATTAATGAATTCAACTATGTCACCTTTACACAAACCATGTTCGTTTCGGATACAACTTTCTGTTTTATCCACTTCTGTATATGCACTCTTTGGGAAAATTTAACAGTTGTGATTCAAATACACATGAACAGTGGGGTTTAATCCAAAGGTAGAGGCAAAAGGTTAGGGACTAGAAACGGGCATTGTAAATGGATTACATAAAGTGGAACATTCTACCAAGTGAGAAATCATGCTGTGGCTGAGGGTGTGGCTGCCTTCATCACCCCCCTCATCCTTATCCTCGCTGTTCTTTTTCTGCTGCTTCTTCTTTTCTTTTCTTTGTCCAATTTTGTCTCTTGTTGTTCAAAATTTCAAAATTTTCATAAATGTGAGGTCTTTTTTCCCTCATCCCATCTACTATGGGTTGTGCCTTATGCCAGAAGGGACTAGGGTTGAAAATATCAAAGTAAAGGTCAGGGTCTATCAAACCATGATTCATAAGAACTCCAGAAAGCTCAAAGAAACCACAAACAGCAATAAAATGTGATCTTTCAATAGGTGAATTGGAATATTTTTTGTGATAATCCCCATAGCTATTAGCATCCAGTTCCTCTAAAAACCAAATTCTGGAATCCCTATGGCTATCGTTAATCTTGTACAAATCCAAAATCGTATTTACTTTACCACTATCAAAGGTATACATCAATGATATTCTAAAGCAAAGATAGATAAATGTGTGCATGCTCCATTGCGCATTTTAGTGATGGTAAAGAATCTGGATGTTAGGCAAGATGCTTTTCCATTTAAGGTGTCATTTCAAGTGTATTTTAACTTTTTGTACATTACCTTCAACATATCGTACTTGACATAATATAATGCAATCAATGACAATTTATAGCGACAATCAATACCTATCAAGGATTGCATACTTTAAAAAAAGCAGTAGAAGGCAGAAATTATTCTCATTTTATGTGTTAACAGAAAAGAGTGTTCCATTTTTAGAAACCCGACATATAACAAAATTATTGAAAATGTAGAGTTAAAAAACCCCACAATTATTAACAATTGCCCTCAACAACTCTAAAGGTTTTCGTCACAGATAATAAAACATATTCAAATAGTATAAATGAGTACAAGTGAAAAGTAAAAACAATTTTATGGTCAAAACATTGGAATTGCAGATTATTTCTATTTCAGTTTTGTTAGTGTTTACTCTGTTTAATAATGCAAACTTGGCTTTTGCAAAAGATCATGATGAGGATGAGGATGAGGATGAGAAACATTATGATGAGGATTTTATGGACAAAAACCTAATTCAGATCTGTTGTAGCTGGGGCATCGAGTTATCAGATGGTGTTCTCACATACTCAATAGAAGATGGAGACGACAAAACCAAGGATTCGGTTAAAGAGGCAGCAAACTCATGGAATAAAGCAATAAACGGAATAGAATTCAAGGACACTGATGATGATGATAATGAAGACATTACCATCTCCTTTAGAAACGATGGGAAAAAAATCGCAGGAAAAACAGTAAACTATTTTGACAATTACGGCTTTATTAGAAAATCCGTTATCACAATTTCTGAAGAATCATACAACCAAGAGTTCAGTCCTGCGCAAATAGAACAAGTTACAAAACATGAGCTCGGGCACACATTAGGGCTAGGTCACGCTAATTTTAATGGCAACCTAATGACAGAGCGTGTTGACACGGGTAGCGGAACAATAACATCATGTGAGATTGAGGCCGTCAAGACCGCCAATTCATGG
This sequence comes from Candidatus Nitrosocosmicus sp., assembly GCA_046715515.1. Taxonomy (GTDB): domain Archaea; phylum Thermoproteota; class Nitrososphaeria; order Nitrososphaerales; family Nitrososphaeraceae; genus Nitrosocosmicus. Next base: position 560 of record JBKJYK010000115.1, on the reverse strand, counting down.
AAATTAAAAGATTATGGAAACGCACTGCATCCTCCAGAAGAGGAGAATGTGCAATGCTAAAATAACCTAATAAAATCTCATTTATTATTTTTGGTGGGACTGGATTTTTTGCTTTTTTATCACACCAATTTCCAGGGATAAATAATTTTGGCGAACAAATGGCATATCCAGTAATTTTCCCCCATTGCAAACAACACCCAGGTCAGATTCAAAGTTGCGGCCAAAACACCCAACAACAATTTAACTTATTTTAAATGCAGCCTAGGCATGAATCATTCCCTTATGTTACGGCGATAATTCAAAAAAAGAGCATACAAATTAAAGTATCAAAAAACTAAAATAAACTAGTTATGAGAATTTCAGACCTATGTAAAATGATAGAGGATACAATTCATTCTGGAAGATACCCATTTGAAGATAAGCAACAAAAACATTTTGCAAATTCCGTCAATGTCATATACAGATCAGATTCTGAAGATTTAAAAACTATAGACATCAAATTAGTGTTTATAATACAAGACCTATACACCATAATCATCTATTTGCCAAACATTCAACAC
>JBKJYK010000114.1:0-9433 GCA_046715515.1 Candidatus Nitrosocosmicus sp. | reverse complement strand
ATCCAATCAATAAAACCCTTTTCTATCATTGTTGAAATTATTTTTCCAAAACCTATGGGAGTCATTGCTCCAGCAATTGTTAAACAAACCGTGGCATCTGTCTCAATCATTTTAATCATGATATCAGCGGCTTCTGCTAACCGTCTTGCGTTATAACCTGTTTTTCCAAACAAATCTATCAATTCTGATATCGTCATATCTGCAAATACTTCAGGGGGATCTATTTTCATTCCTGAAAAACTATGCCGGTTGTTATTATTCAATTCAGCTTACATTTTGAGTTGTTATGTCTGTAATTTAACCTGTCTTAATTAATACTAACTTCTTGAATGCATATGTATTTAATAATAAAAATTTTATATATTTTTATTGAACACCGCTAAAATATATTTTTATTGAGCGCGGAAAAAAAAACTGCAAATGTTGATACCGATTCCAATGATATTCTATCTAAGGTTGTGCAGGACTATGACATCGATGTCTCTTCTGATTTTAAACAAATTCTTCAAAATATGAATGAATCAGGTGGGTTTGAAGGACGACATTTGGCAAATGGTATTGTTATTCTCCAGAATATGATGAGGGAAAAAAACTGCACAAAATTTTTATCTTTTGTAGGGGCATTAATTTCGACTGGAAATAGGGGAATCGTTCGTGACCTAATAAAAAATAAAATGTTTAATTGTATCATTACAACGTGTGGTGCTTTAGACCATGATATTGCCAGATCTTTTTCTTATTATTATGAGGGGGATTTCAGCCTAGATGATAAAGTCCTTTTAAACAAAGATATCCATAGATTGGGAAATGTTTTAGTTCCAAACAAAAACTATGGACCATTGATTGAAAATAAACTTCAACCCATATTGCAGAGTCTTTATGACAAATCAAAACCTTCTAAAGAGTTTTCCCCATCAGAAATCATTAATTATATTGGTAGTAAATTAAATGACACCTCCTTTTTATATTGGGCTTTTAAGAATGATGTTCCTGTATTTGTTCCTGGAATTGTTGATGGTGCGGTTGGAAACCAAATATGGTTATTTAATCAAAGTCATAAAGACTTTAAAATTGATATTTTAAAAGATCAAACTTTATTGTCTGAATTGATATTTGATTCCAAAATGACAGGTGCGTTTATGCTTGGTGGTGGTATCTCTAAGCATCATACGCTTTGGTGGAATCAGTATCGAGGGGGGCTTGATTATGCCGTTTATGTTACTACCTCGCCTGAGTGGGATGGAAGTTTAAGCGGTGCGCCTGTTAGAGAAGCCATATCTTGGGGAAAGATTGCTACCGAGGCAAAACAGATTACCATTCACGCAGATGTTAGCACAATATTGCCTTTTGTCTACTATGGATTAATTTCAAAATAAAATGGGTGGGGTTTTCTGTATGAGGTAATCAAAATATCCAAATTATGTGAAAATAATAACTAATCAATAGTTATTTTGGTTATACGGGCTGAATTTGAATCGCTGGGCTGATCCATTGCATTGGTTGATACATTGGCTATTTTATCAACCACGTCCATTCCTTCTATCACTTTTCCAAAAACCGTGTATTGATTGTCTAAAAATTTTGAATCATTCAATACAATAAAAAACTGTGAGCCTGCACTATTGGGATCCATTGTTCGTGCCATGGAAACTATTCCTCGTTCATGAGGGATATTGTTAAATTCTTGAGTTATTGTGTATCCTGGCCCACCCGTACCCCATGCTTCTTTATTGCTGTCGTTTTTCGTATTCGGATCGCCTGCTTGGATGACAAAACCTTTAACTAGTCTATGGAAGGCTACTCCGTCATAAAATCCCTTTTTAGCCAACTCTTGGAAATTTTCTACATGCTTGGGTGCCACATCTGGGAAAAATTGTATTTTAATTTGACCTTGTGATGTCTCAATATTTGCCGTATTGGCTGTATTATCTGTGGTCATATTACTATTATCTAATGATGTGTTGTTATTGTTGATAATATTAGATTTGTTATTTACTGCTGCTTCGGATATTTTTTCAGCAGAGGCTGGTGACACTTCTGCCTGATCTACTGTTGATGTTGTGCTGCTACTGTTGTTTTCTGTAATAAGGCTTTTTGAGATACTGTTGATTTGATGATTGTTATCCGATGCGAAACTGCTGTTTACTTTGTACAACAATACTCCAAAAAATAGTCCGGGATTGTTATTCTCAAAACTCTTTGAAGCATATTCTAATGTTAAAGGCAGTGAGGAATTTCCTTTGGGATATTTTATGTCTTTAACATAGAATGGAATTGAATTTGGTTGGTATTCTGGAGCTATTATTCCATTAGTTGGATTGAAATACCCTATGGACTTGAAGGGCATCATGTGACCCAAAAGAGAATCCCAATACTTTTGTTTTGGTGTTTCTCCGTTGGATTCTAGATAGTCTTTAGCATCAAATCCACCAATTTTTATAAACCAGTGTTTTTTACTCTCATCTCCTCCAGTTCCCAGAACAAAAATGGGGCTATTACTGTTGGGATCAAATGCTGGTAATTTTTGTCCTACTACATATACTAAAATATAATCAGCTTTTAAATTATTGGCTATCTTCAATCCTTCCTCTTCTGGACTTATAAACATTTTTGCAATCGATTCAATTCTTGTTTGGTTAATTGTTGCATTATCTGCCAGTGATGTCCTGTTGCCCATAGTCGTAATCCAATATCCATAGTCCCACCATGATGCTATAACTGAATCATTGGTTGTATTTTTTGATATCCAGTTCAGGGTATCTATCCAATCATTTGTTGTTAACCTGTAGCTTGTGCCCCCATTCGCAATAGACGTAGGCACATCCGCAGAGCTTACCCAGTTTGTATTACGGTCATACACCATTGGAATTGTCAGCATGATGATTAATAGGGAGGAAAATCCTATATATGCAAAAAAATGCTTTTTTGTTTTTATTTTATTTGTTATTAAGGGTTTAGCATTGCTTTGAACTAATCCTGTATTTTGTATCTCATTGTCTCTTCTAATTGATGTTATGCTTCGTATTATCTCATAAATTCCTATACTTGATAAGATTACCATGCTTATAGATGCAAATACTAGTAACCTTGCAAAAGTTGCACTAATGTAAATTCCAGTCAAACCTATTATCAACGCAAAAATCATTGTTGTATTGTTTTTATTTTTAAATGCAATCCAGATTCCTAATCCTGAAAAAAGTATTAAGACAGAAAACTGCCTGAAATAGTCGACAATTGTGGGGGTAGAATGTTCTGCAACAGATTCTACTAACGCGCTCTGGGCAGATAAAAATGGGTTTACAGCATTAAGGTATCTAAATGAGGGTGATTGATAAAGGCCACTTGAGATTATTGCAATTCCGATAACAACAATAATGCCAAAGACTATAGCTGTATTTCTAATAGCTTTTTTTTCAGAACTTTTTCTCTTTACCAATGTTGCCAAAAATAAAAATACGGTACTGCCCATTAGTAGCATCCCTTGCAGTCCAAATACAAAAGATATGCCTGGCCTTGGAAAAGCTAATGCAACCAATAAAACTGATATTGTAAACAAAACAGATACCAGTAGTGGATTTTTTAGATCTTTTGAAACAAATGCAAGTATAACTATAAAAATTGATATTGGGATAACAAAATACTGAGCGCCACCCCATGATGCTCCTGCCAAACCTAGCAATACTCCACTAAATACTGCCTTAGGGATTAGGTATTTGTATTTCTTCTCTTTTAAAGCCGAAATAAATAAATAGGTTCCGCCTGACCCATAAAAAATCCCTAATGGCTCTGACTTAAACCATCCTAAATTTCCTCTTTGGATTATGGCAGGACTTACTGCAAAAAAAACTGATGCTATTAGCCCTGGTACGCTTTTGCCTGTTATGCATCGTACCAGTAAGAACATCAACACTGTGGATCCGGATCCGATTATCACCGGAAACCAAATGGTAAAATCCATCAATGACGAATTCATGCCAAAAATTTGGTAAAGAACTGCCGCAGTAATATGCAAACCCGACTGCGAGGTTCCAGGTATATCTCTGCCCTCAGGATACCATGACATAAAATCATGCCATTTGAAATAGGCGTCTATTCCATTATCAACAATATAGTTTGTAGCTCTGTAATCAAAAAAAGGATCAAACTCGTTTAAATAAAATCCGTATTTAATTGGATATGCTCTTAAAACAAATGCAATTGAAAAGGATAAACATATTATCGCAATTACTAGTAAATACCTTGTCTTTACTCTGTGATTGTTTTTTTCAGACCTTAAAAACTCTTTTTCTGCCATTGTCTTTTTACTCTTTTCCTATTTTTTCTAAAACTTTCTGATTTAATATTTCTTTACTAGCCCTTGTAATTTTAGCCCCTTTTACTCTGCCTTTAATATTTCAGTTTTGCAAACATTTACCTTGTTACAAAATGTTTCTGCATCGTTGATAGAACCAACAATTGAATCATAATGCATTGGTATCGCAATCTTCCTTGGTTTGATTAACTCATTTACTGCTTTTGCTGCTTCTTCAGCGCTCATGACATATGTTCCTGAGACCGGTACAAATGCGATGTCTGGATCAATACCTTCCATTTCGGGAATTATATCTGTATCACCCGTATGGTATATTTTTAGATTGTTTATGTTTATTATAAAACCAATTTTATTGTCTGCCTTGGGATGAAAGTTTTTATCTGTGTTATATGCACTTACAGCCTCTACTTCTATATTTTCAATTACTGATTTTTCCTTTGGATTAAGAGTTACAATCTCGTTTTTGCTGTATTTTTTATTTAAAGCTTCAAAACACTCATAAGAACAAACTATTTTTGTATTGCTGTTTATTAACTTATCTATGTCCTCAATACTTAAATGATCATAATGATTATGTGTGATAAAAATCAAGTCTGCATCTTTTATATTGTTGTAGTTTTGAGATAATTTGTATGGATCGAGATAAATTGTTTTATTATTCGCTCTTAACCTATAACCGTCATGTCCAACCCACTGTATGTTTATTCCCTCCACCTCTAACATATAGAAAAAAAGAGATTGGGGATAATTTAAATTTGATTCGATTTGATATTTGAATGTACAAAAATTATTTTATTGTTTTTTAAAGTAACAATGTCTGCACCCCCTCTTAATGCCCGTTTCATTAGAATTTTGTCTATTGTTGCTAACGGACATTTATTTTGTAATGATAAAGTTAATAAATGAGAATCTACCGTATAACGCAAATTATTGCCTTCTTTATATTCAATGTATTTAAAATTTTTGTTATCAATTTCTTTATTTGTAACTTCCAAAGCTAAGTTTGCTATCTTTGATCTTTTTATCTTGCCAGAGTGTTTTATTTGTGTTAATTCTTCGATAATTCTTGGGTGTATCAAAAATATGGTTTTTCCGAATTTCGAGTCCAGATAATCTATATTCTTAACTGGTTCATAACATAAAACCATTAAAAAACTTGTATCACAAATAATCTCCATTTTAATCTGTTGTTATACCGGCCCCAATCAGTCTCCATCTGTCCGCTATCCTTCTGCTTATTGCTACCTTGCTTTTTGACATTAAACAAACAGGTTTTTTTACCTTTATTTCGATTCTCTGATTTTTTGAGCTTGTGACAGTTCCTGTTGTTACTGCTGTTCCAATATTTAACCTGAGATTTTCCTTATTTTTTATTGGATCCACTTTTACCATATCCTGTGTTCCTACGGCTGTATCAAATAAATTGATGTCAATTGTTATTTCATCAACCGTATCTGGCAGTGAATTTGGTTTTCCAATAACCGAGCCTATTAGAGAATCACTTTTTATAAATGATGGGTCTAATTTTGAACCAATTGCGACTAAACCTCCTGGTTTTACCTTGTCTACTATACCAGCTCCAGTGGCTAAAGATGCAATTTCAGTAAAAATTGGCTCATACTTATTCTTTTTATCATTGTAAAGGCCGGGAAGAATTTCTATTTCAGTACCTGTTTCAAATTCTCCTTGGATCAGTGCCCCCCCAAGTGCCCCCCCTTTAATGTTTTTAATTGGAGTCCCGGGCTTATTGATATCAAAGGATCTTAAAATATGCATTATTCCGGTATCGTTGTTGATTCTTTCTGGTGTAGGTATGCATTTTTCAATATTTTCGATCAACACGTCAATATTTATTTTATGTTGAGCTGATATGGGTATTATGGGGGCATTCTCTGCAACACTTCCACTTACAAATTCTTTAATTTGGTTGTAATTCTCTATTGCATTTTCTTTTTCTGTTAGATCCACTTTATTTTGGACTATTACAATATTTTTTATTCCCAATACTTGTAATGCTAAAAGGTGCTCTCGAGTTTGGGGTTGGGGAACTTTTTCATTTGCTGCAATAACTAATATGGAGCCATCCATCAAAGCACCGCCCGAAAGCATGTTGGCCATTAAACTTTCATGCCCAGGAGAGTCTACAAAACTGACCACTCTTGATAATTGTGCGTCGGAATTGCATGATTTACATGTAGGTTCGACTGAATGGTTGAAAGGGGATTCGCAGTTTGGACATTTGTAAAAGGCTGCATCTGCATACCCTACTTTAATGGTGATTCCCCTTCTTAGTTCCTCACTGTGACCGCTTGTCCAAACTCCAGTAATAGCTTCTATTAATGTAGTTTTACCATGATCAACATGTCCAGATGTGCCTATGTTTATACATGGCTGAAACCCGTATTTTTGTATATACCACTCAGGTAAAGTATCCCTCCAGTGCAATACTATCTGTATTTTTTCTTTCAAATATTAATTTACTTAAAAACTGGATTTTCTAATTTAGTAAAATATTGATATAAATAGAAAATAAGGAATAATTATTGTTTGTTATTGTTTGTCTGCCTGAACGGGTTCGGTCTTCTCTTTTTCAGGAAGTTTTGAATCAATTAATTGACAATTTAACTGATAGATTTCCTCAGTAATTAAATTTCCTCTAACTAACTTTCTTTTCCTTTCACCCGGACCCATGTTTCGTAATCCTACGCCACCAGTCATGAGAATGTATTTTTTTGTTCCCCCATGGAGATCTGAGCGCATTGGGGTGCCTGACTTATCACTACCGCCTGTTATCTTTATTTTTCCCTCATTAAATCCAAAAACTGATGAGTCTATGCTGTCGCCTATTTTAGAACCCAATAAAGGCTGTGCACTTTTATCTTTAATTTCTTGGCTAATACTACTACCATTAGAATCTGAAATAACTACTTTAAACTCTACCAAACTCCTATACAAATGAATTTATAGCCTTAATTAATCTTGCTAAAGTATTTGTTTTTGTTATTTCATATGCGATATGTGTAATTGAAAATCAGTGCTAATGATACAGTTTAATGCAGCCTTTGTTATAGGTGGTTGTTATCTATATTAGCGATGGAACTTGAATAAATGTTCATTTCTGTAAGATGCATTTTTTAGTATTTGATTAAAAAATAATTAGAATCCGGATTTTTCCCAATTTTCTTGAACGTTGTCTGCCATGTTTAATGCTTTCTCTTTCATTATTTCTATGTATTTATCATAATCAATTTCTATATCACACTTTTTGCAAATTATTTTACTATTTTCAATATCATAATTTGCTTTATTATTGCAACCAATGCATCTAGCATCCATATAATAACCAATAATGTACCTTTTATTTTTTTATTTTCCTAACACATTTTTATTATAAAAAAATTCAGACAAGAAAAGTAAGATGGTTTTTTAGTTGGGTGTATAAAGTTTTCCCAATCGATTATTAGCCATTCTAGTATTTTTTGGACATATGGGGTAAATCAAATCGTTCATATCCTAAATGCTTTTTAAGATTTTGACATATTGGGCCTTTTAATTATTGTGTTGTTTGGGTATGATATTGGATACGGGTATCGAATGTATTGTTGTTTGATCTTTTATTTATCTATTATACCTGAGTATATGGATAACCCTGCATATTTAAAATAAAATGCCATAGTGCAAAAGTATTTAAATTTAATTTCTTCTAAAAGGATGGAAAAACTAAAAGATGCATGGAAAACCAAAATCCAAAAATATGTGTGACTTGAATTTTTTAGAGTTTGAAAATAAAAGACTTGATGGATGGGTGTATTGTAGGTACAGGCACCGATTATGTCGTAATACAAAAGGAAAGAAAACGTTATCTGATAGAAATATTGCCTAGCACTATTAAAGAATTAAAAAATGCTTCGACCCCATATGGTTCACAAATCGATTGATTCTTTGTACATTTTTGTTTTGTATTAAACATTGATAAAAAACTATTAAATCAAATAAGGTGTTTATATATAGTATTTGAAATCTCTTAAGCCTGCCACATCCGTTTTGAAACAAGGCGAGCAAAAACCTCTAAGTAATCCACAACAACCCGCGAAAATAGATAAATATAAAATTATATATAGTAAGAAGGCAGAATCTGAATTTTTTGTTGATAACTCCGCTCTAGCTGGTTTCACGGGTGAGCGCATATTGTATATGGCAGTAAGAGAGTTAATAGAAAATGCTTTAGATTCTTGCGAAACATTTTCGATTTTGCCCTCAATTAAAATATCTCTAAAAACACATGATCAGTCCAATGATCTTTGGATATTGGATTGTGAAGATAATGGTACGGGTATATCGTCAGACAAATTACCTGTCGCTGTGTGTTCATTCTTAACGTCTGCAAAATATATGGAAAAACAACAGCGGGGGCTTTTTGGGGTTGGACTTAAAATGGTTGCGGCATTCTCTACCAAGGACACTGACTTTCCAATTAAAGTGTGGAGCAAATCGATGGAAGAGGCAGATGAATGTTATTTTGAGTTGAGAACTGACATTGGAACTAATAAACCAATAGTTTTATTAAAAAAACAACTACATGAAGCCGAGTCTCAAATTGAAGGACCCTCTGGTTTTAGAATACGGGTTGTCCTGAGAGCAAGGCTTTTGCCAGTTACTAAAAACAAGATTTATGATTACGTTACTCAAACAAGTATTGTAAATCCATATGCCTTTATAACTTTTGAAACGGATGATGGGGTATTCTCTTTTGATAGGCGAACCTCGATAATGCCTACCCCAGCAAAGGAAATTTTACCACATCCATCAGATATGGATCTTCAAACATTAAAAAAAGCTATCTCTAAATATTCTGGGCAAAAAATATCATTACCAAAAATATTGTGTTACTCTTTTCAAAAATTATCTCATGAAAAGGCAAAAGAAATTATATCTAATGCCGATTTAGATTTTGACTTAAAGGATACTAAAATTAGTTATAGTGAACATGATCTTATAAAAATTGTAAATATCTGCAAAAAAACAAAATTTCAGAACCCAAATACCGATCACCTAAGCCCTATTGACCAGGAAATTCTTACAATTGGAATGATGTCTGAATATACTATTGTTTCTAATAAA
>JBKJYK010000113.1:0-12039 GCA_046715515.1 Candidatus Nitrosocosmicus sp. | reverse complement strand
GTATTCTATGTGATTTTTAATATTTTGTTGTTGTTTTCTAAACTCGAGTACGATGGCTTGATGTTTATGGGTAGAATTGATGTGCCAGAAAAGCAAAAAATTGGTTATTTTTTAGTTTCCTATAATTTTTAAATCTTCTATACCTAATCCCTCTATAATGGTGCTTCCAAGTGGTACTACTTTTAAATATTTAGCTTCAATTGAGGAAGGGTACCTATAGACTTCTGGAGCATCGCCAAATCCAGTATTGGAAAATACAATGGGGTATTCATAGTCTTTTCCATTCTCAGAAAACTGTATTGCAAAAAAGTTGATATCTGTTTCTGAATTTGCTAATCCCATCTGCAATCCGCACACGTCGTTGTTATTTTCTAATTCAATGTTTATTTCATCTGTTTTTCCTAAACCGAATTCCTTGACTATTGGCTGGCTTATGATGTCACTTAGTAAATTCTTGGGGTCGCCAATGGCGGTAACTTTGGTTGATTTTAATTCTCCTGCGCAATTAATTTTGTCAGGTGTCAGTTCTAAAAGATTCATTTTGTCATCTACAATTTTTACCAATTTTGAGTATGAAGCATATGTGCCATCTGGATACAATGCATGCACTTCTGCATTATACAGGCCTGGGGATGGTGCTTTTGCTATGAATTCCGTGTCTCCTGATTTTTCAAGTGAATATAAAGTATTGTAGTCGGCTTCATAGTCCACCAGATATGCATCCACCCTTGATGGTTCTTCACCTAGATCAAAAGAAATTTTATCTCCGTTGTTTATAGAGTATATAACCGAATCTTCATCTGGTTCTGTTTCGGGGGAATTTAGTTTTGTTAGTATTTTATCCTTTATGTTGATTAAAGGATTTAAATCTAATTTGCCACCGTTATATTCTAAGCTTATTGTAGGAATGTTTGGGACAGCTGCAAAAGCAATTTCATGAGGTCCTGCATCTATTACATTTATAAAACCTAAACTAAATGCAAAAGTAACAATGATGCTTGGAATCATAATATTTTTAATGTTAGTAAATTGAAACAAGGTACAAAGTATTGTATTGTTGTTTATATTTATGAAATATGTTTTATTTTGTTATAAAATTTAATTGTATAATTTTATTTAACAAATTTATTTTTTTATTGAAATTGCAGTGATAGTTATGGAGCCTGATAACAGTTTAATAATAACAACAATTGTTCACCATAAAATCATAGTAACTGAATGTATTATTTTTTTATCATAAAAAAAGCAAGGTTCTCATATATATTAAACTCCCTTATCGTTTAGAATGAGTATAAACAGTGTACTGTTACTAATAAGTATTGGTAATTATTTGCAAAAATATACAAAAGCTGTTGGAGGTGGATATCCATGATAAGATATAACCGCTTATTGTTTGCATCTATTGTTTTAATTTTAATCTTTGCTATGCCTGGTATGCCTAATCTTATGAAAATTTATGCTACCCCGGCTATTTCTAATTTGCTTGGTAATTATTTTGATGGACTTCCTTTTTCTAATGACTCCAACCCCCCGTCGGATCCAGTTCCTACACAGGCCCCCACATCAACACAGGATCCAACTGTTACACCAATATCACAACCACTAATAGCATTTGACAAACTAAAGGCGTTAAACTTCATCAAGTCAATGTATGAAAGCAAGGACAGCATGGTAAAGGAGTGCCCCTCTTGCAGCAAAAAATGGTTATGGTCTGACCAACTATTGGCACAAATCATGTTAAAGCATGTAGACCCGGCAATGGCAACAGCGGTTGAGACGAAGATGAACTCATTTAACATCCCAATGAGAAACCCCTGGGCCACACTAGATCCTGACTACCGGAACAAGTTTAACGTGGGCGGTACAACAGAAAGACAGGTAGGCTCTAGCAATGTGTGGTACTCGGACTATTCTGGCCGAGAGCTATCCTGCGCACGGTATGCAGATGTTGCCTTCCTCAAGACAATACACCTATTCTACATGGGGGACAAAGCAGGAGCCCAAACATGCTATAACGCCGGCAAGGCAATGTGGGACGGAAAGGGAATGAAAGACGCAGGTCAGATAACAGGTGAATACGCCGTATACAAAACGGCATTGGGATTGTTAGCAGAGAAGATAACCGGTTTCTCAAGTATCGGAATACCTGCCAATTACTTTGACAGGTTCCAAGCAGCCAATGGTGGCGTCACAACGGATTTAACCGGTGGACAGCCTCAGGGATCACAAAACGTGGAGACAACGTTTGCAGTATTGGCAGCACTTGACCCCTCACTATTGCTACCGCCATCTACCTTTCCCTCACCTACTCCTGACCCAACCCCGACACCGGACCCAGTTTCTGAATGTAGTGAATCTAAAATAAGCAGCGTTGTAGCAAGTGGTTATGATGATGGCACGGTTCCACAGAATACGGTCGACAAGAACTATAACACCAGGTGGGCAAACCATGGCATAGGATCGTACATTCAGTATGAAGTTGAGCCCAACAAAATAATATGCGCCATAGATATTGCATGGCATAGGGGCGATGTTAGGACAAGTGATTTCACTGTTTCCAGCTCCAATGATGGCTCCAATTTTGTAAGTGTCTTTTCATCCAAAAGCAGCGGAAAAACAAATTTGTACGAACGTTATGTTATTCAGGACTCCAATCTCCAAGCAAAGCACATAAGGATAACCGTTAATGGTAACACGGAAAATCCTTGGGCTGCTATAACTGAGGTTCGGATGCTGTCAAAACCATTGTCCACTACCCCTACTCCTGACCCAACCCCGACACCGGACCCAACCCCAATTCCACCGCTAAGTGAAAGGGATGTGTTTAACGTTACCAAAATATATAAAGACAAACCCGATGGGGAAAAATGGTTTATGAATATGGCTAATCCTGCCTCTGACCCCCGATTTGATCCCACGGTATCACTTAAACAAAACAGTGACGGATCCTGGAAAGTAACGTCTTCCAAAGCAAGAATGATGGTTTTTACAAGCACTGGCTATGATCAAAATAACATTGAGACCTATAACCAAAAAGAAATGGCCAGTAAGGGTTATATGCAATCCCCAAATGATTGGAAAGATGTAGAGATAACTGGATACGTCAAAATAAACTCTGCTCCAAGTGATCTTGATTTGTCTTGGTTTGGTCGTGGCGGCAAACACAGTGCCGATGTTCCGTGTGAGGGCACCTCAATAAAAGGAAGTATATTTGTTGACGGAAAAACTAGATTTGCCAAAGAACAATGGCATCCTGGAGGCTATTCATTTACTCCATCCCAGAAACCTGTTTCATCATTGATGGATAAATGGATAGGGTTTAAGACTGTGATGTATAATGTTGAAATGGATGGAAAAATAGCTGTGAAAATGGAAAATTGGATTGATATCAATAATGATAGTAACTGGAAAAAAATCTACGGATATACTGACAGTGGGGGACTGGGAAGCGATGGCTCGCGATGCGGGGGTAGCGCAGACCAAACCATTTCATGGGGTGGGCCGATAGTGACCTTTAGGTGGGATGGCACCTCAAATGTTGACATCAAAAACTTTAGTGTAAGGGAAATATCTACTGGTTAGAACTTTTTCCTATACTTTTTTCCTATACTTTTTTGCCTGCTAGGTTAATTAAGAAAATAAACAAATTATAAGCCTATGTCATTTCTTCGTTATAGAATCACACGATTACGAAAATTTACTTATCATAAAGTCTTTATTATAACAAAATATGTATTATTTGTATATGTTAGGGTAAAGATGTTTTTTGGATTATATTGATTTTAAAGAAAAAACAAATTCAATCTCAACATTCAATAAATAGTGAATTATTTAATTTGTTTATGGATTATCAAAAAATACTGGATGCTATTTTTGCGCTAAATAATGATATTCGTTATGCCGGGTTGATTGATGAAACCGGCATACTGATAGCTGGAGGTATGCGCCATGGAATTGATTCTATTGTTGATCAGCCTAGTGAAGAGTTATACCTAACACATACAGCCTTAAGAAAATCTATGCGTGAGAGATTTGATGATACTATGGGGCAAGCCCGTTTTGTATATGTGGAGCGTGAAAAATTATCGTTGTTAACTTTCTATTTAGAAAAGAAGATGTTGCTAGTTACTTTAGAGCCAAGCCTCGACTCTCATGTTATTATGGACCTGGCTGAAGATATATTAGATATTTTTAGTGGAAATAAAATTACGGCACAATAGTCACAAAACAATCTTTTAATTTTTATTTTCTTCGATAATGTTATGCATAGCCACCAAATCATACTTAAATAATTCTAACTCATCTGGTATTCTTATTTTTATTGAATCCTTTAATGAAAGTGGTTTGTTTGTAATATTTGATATCGTTTCTTTTTTCCTGTTCCAAATTTCTGAATTAAATTTAATTATTTTTTGAGTAAATGATTCCATATCCTGAAATTCATTATTTATCTCAGGAAATTTTTTTTGGCTTATAATTTTCTTATTCTTGTAAATTTTTGTCCATAATTCGTATGTAATAAATGGACAAATCGGTTCTAAAAGCATTAAGATGCTTTTAAAACATTTGTGAATTGCATATAGTGCGGAATTTCTGTCTTCGTTTTTATTTTCGTTATAGACCCTTGATTTTATAAGTTCGATATAATGTGCTGCAAAGATGTTCCAGGTAAATTCTCTTATTGTGTTTGATGGGATGAAAAAGTTTAATTCATTATACCCATCAATACATTTTTTTGACATACCATCAAGCTCTGCCAAAATCCATTTATCTGTTGGATTGAGTTTTTTTGGCTTGTTTTCGTCTTCTATTATTTCAAAGCTGGAGACAAACCTTCCAATATTCCATAGTTTGGATAGAAATTTTTGTGAATTTATTATTTTTTGTTCAGAACATCTGAAATCATACCCTAGATTGGCTTCGCTTGCTGACCATAGCCTAAATGTGTCTGCGCCGTGTTTTTTAATAACCGGTAGGGGATCAATCACATTTCCCTTACTCTTGCTCATCTTTTCGCCTTTATCATCAACCCCATATCCCATAATCCAAGCACTTTTCCATGGTAATTGTCCTGTAAGATATACACATCTAAGCAAAGTATAGTATAACCAGGTTCTAATGATGTCTTTTCCTTGTGTCCTGATGGTTGTTGGATATGCTTTTCCATAAAATTTGTCGTTTTTGTTAAATTTGGTGATATGTAGTGGAGTTATACTAGAGTCCATCCATGTGTCAAAGATTCTCTCTTCCCCTACAAATTCGTCATTATTGCAAATATGGCATTTATCAAAAGGTGGTTTTTCATCCCATGGTCTGTAATATCTTCCAGGTTCCGGAATATTTGGATATCTGCATTTTTTACAATACCATATTGGAATCTCTGTACCATAAAATCTTCTCCTTGAAATTGGCCAGTCAATTGAAACTGAATTTAGCCAATTTATGAGGATCTGTCTATGCATCTCTGGATAAAATTTTATACTTTTTGAATACTCTAATAATTCAGACTTAAAGTCTACTTGCTTTAAATAATAGTCTTCTAGTGATATTATTTGTATTGGCGTTTTGCTCCTTTCGCATATAGGTGTCCTATGAGAAATTATTTCAATCCTGTCTACAACTTCTTTGTTTTTTAACTCTTCTATGATCTTATTTCGGGCCTCTTTGAGTGAAAGATTTGAAAACTGTTTAGCATGTTCTGTCGTTTTTCCGTTGGGATTGATGGATTTTATTTCCTTTAGATTTAGTTCCCTGAATAATTGTACATCATTCAGATCACCGAAACTACACACCATTACTGCTCCAGATCCAAAATTGGGATCAACGGATTTATGATGTATTATTTTTACCTCTCTCTCAAAAATTGGTATTTTTAGGGTATTTCCATTTTTTTCCCTATATCTTTCATCATCGGGATTAACAATTATTGCTTGACATGCAAAAAGCAGTTCTGGCCTTGTTGTTGCAATCAAAATAAAGTCCTTACTGTTGTTTAGAAAAAATTTTATATACACTAGTTTTGTTTCCATTTCAGTGTATGAAACTTCTGCATCGGCTATAGTTGTGCCGCAATCGATACAATAGTTGTTGGGTCTGTCTCCCAAGTAAATCAGATCTTTTTTCCACAATTCAATAAATGTTGACTGTGTTAGTGTTCTGAACTCTACCGAATCCGTGTGGTATTTTTCTTTAAAATTTGCACTAATCCCTAGGCTTTTTAAAATCTCTACAAATTCACTCTCTGTTTCATCTAATGTGCTCTCACAAAGCTTTAGGAACTCTTTTCTATTCGTGTTTCTCATTCTTATCTTGTATTTTTTTTCCGTATAGATCTCTACTGGTATTCCATTTCTGTCTATTCCGATGGGAAAAATTACCTTAAACCCCTTAGATCTTGCTACTCTTGCTATCATGTCTATTTGGGAATAATGCGCAGCAGCACCAATATGCCATGGTTTTCCAGAAGGGTAAGGAGGGGGTGTATCTAAAACGTAGTAATTTTCAATTTCTAAATGATTGTTATTATCATCAAATTCGTAAATGTTATCTTTTTCCCATTGATTTAGTATTCTTTTCTCAATCTCAGAGGACCAAGTCTTTTCTGTAATATTGATGTCCAATTTTTAATTTGTAATATCTTTTCTTGATTAGTTATTAATCTTCCTAGTTAGTTTCCGGCAATAAAAGGATTAAATTCTTTCTAGTCAGTTTCCTGTTTTTTTTATATTTGATAATATGTGAGCTCCTTTGTTGACCCCTTCATAAATGTATACACCTATCGCCTGAACGTTATCTGGCATTTTTTTTGAAAGCATTTTTATTATTTCCGTAGAGAGATTTTCTACAGTTGCTTCTCCTTCTAGCAAATATGTTGTGTTTTTTGGAACCTTTAGATCAAAGTAACCCCTAGGCCCATCAAATTCAATGAAAAAATGACTATCCTCCTCCTTCTTTAAATATTTTCTATTAATGAAAAACTTGTGATCGATTTGCATTATTGCTTCCTTTATTATTTTTTTTGCTTCTGAAAAATCTATAACCAAATTATTTTTCATTTCGCCTATTATTTCTATCATAATGGTCGAGGTGTGTCCATGGATTATGGAGCATTTGTCTACCAGCGGCAGAATATGGGCATAATCAAACGATAGGGATGGATCTTCAATAAAAATTGACCCAATTTGTTTACTTTGTTTGTCAAAGAAAAAAATACTCTCCAATTCATCTATTTTTCCTATAAATGATGATTTTCCTATAGCGACAAGATCAATAAATGGAAATTTTTCATTAATGTTTTTGAATTCTATCAGATCTTCCTCATTATCTATTATTTTAACAAATTTGTCTCCTATCTTGAAATCTATGTTAATATTGGAATTAACTATTGATTCGTTATATTGGTAATCTATTTCTAAAAAATCCAGTAGTTTTGATAAGGAATGTCCTGTTCTATTTTTTATTAAATCCTTCTTTCTTTCGCTGACATATTTTAAATCTTTGTCCAATCCTTAAATAATATATTTGATCTCTATTAAATTATTACAAATATATTTTGAGCATTTTACATTTTAGAATATGCATATGTCTTTACAGAAAGAATTGTGTGAGGTTTTGTATTTAACAGTTAAAAACTCAGTTAAATACAATGATAAAGTTGTCATAGCGTTTTCTGGAGGGGTTGATAGCACCTTACTGTCCAAGATTTGTATTGATTTAAAAAAACAAATATGTTTGATAACAGTTGGTTTTCCCTTTTCGCATGATCTTTTGTTTTCAAAGACCATATCGGCTCTTCTTCCTTCTGATTCTCACAATCATATTTCATTTGAATTAAATGATGTGGATTTTACTGAGAGCATAAAATACGTTAAATCTAAAATATCCTGTGGTTCCCTTTCGCATATAGAAAATTGCATTGCTCTTTTTCATCTCAGTAAAATCATTAAAGACAACAACCTGGGAGATTTTTTTTTGACAGCAAATGGTTTAGATGAGTTGTTTTGTGGATATGACAGGTATAGGCTTTATTTTGACAAAGGGTATGATTCTATAATAAAATTCATGGAAGAAAAATTAATCAATGAGTTTCACCTGATGAACGAAATCACTCAAGTCATTGGGAACAGTGGAGTAAAATCTATACAACCGTTCTTGACCCCCGACTTTATCGATTATGCAAAAAAAATTCCATTAGAATGTAAAATTAAAGGTAATGATGATTTTTTAAGAAAACATATCATAAGACAAATTGCGCTAGATATTGGCGTTCCAAAGGAATCTGCAATGTATCCTAAAAAGGCGATGCAATATGGGTCTTTAATCCATAAACACCTAGTCAAAAAAAAGCCTATTTTATCATGATACACTTTCTATCAGATGGGCTTCGATAGGGGATATATATTAAATTATATAAGGCTCTGTCAACTCTCCGTCATATAGCCACTTCTAAAAGAAGTGTAAAAAGTCGTCAGATGAAAATAATATATATAAAGATGTAATAATGCATATAAATTTATTTTTCCTAGGATCTCTATCAATTAAATTTTTTTTTTTTGTAAAATTTATATAATATTTCCATTATATGCAGTATTTCGATATTGTATGGTATTGTTTTCCAAAGAAAAGAGTTATAAATATCATCTAGTACAATCATCGTAATGACGAATACTTTAGCATTTATCGCTATATCTGCAATCCTATTGTCTGGGTTAGTTTATCTACCCGGTGTCAATATGAGCGCATACTCACAAGAAGAAGATGAACCCGAAGAAACAACCGGTTCACCAGTAAGTGTTACATATGTAGCAGTTGAGAAAAACGTAACTCTACCAGACGGCTCCAATGTCCAAGCTATGACATGGAATGGCACCATTCCAGGTCCAACAGTTAGAGTGACCCAAGGTGATAATGTTACTGTCACAATACAGAACCCAACAAACGCATCATTAATTCACAGCTGGGATTCACATGCTTCAACCATAAGTGCAGTTCCTAATTTTGGCCCAATCAATCCAGGTGAAAGCAAGACCTTTTCATTCCTAGCAACCCAACCTGGTGCCTTTAAAGTTCACTGTGAAGGTAATGGTGTGTTAACTATGGATCAACACGTATTCCAAGGAATGGTGTCAACAATGATTGTTGACCCAGCTAATGGTTATGAAGGTTATTCAACAATAAGCGGCATAAACGGAACAGAAATTGAAGTAGCTCCAGAGGCAAAAGAAGTTCAATTCCAATTCTCAGAATTTTACTTAAATGAAGACGGCTCCTACAACTCAAAAGCAATGTTTGAGCACAACAACACAGGTGCATGGATAAATGGAAAACCATTTGGATATGATCCAGTAATCACTAAAACACCAAATGCAACTACATTATTCTTTAAACAAGGAGATCACGTTAGGTTCTTCTTGGTTAACCACGGTGATTGGCCAGTTAACTTCCACATGGTAGGAGAAGTATTGGATAGAATTGTAGATGGTAGCACAGTTCAAGGAATTGGAAAACAAACCTATACAATAGGTGGCTCCAATGACGCTATTGTTGATATTGTGTTTGACAAACCAGGTGTATACGCATTTGTCAATCATGACTATGCACAACTATTCAAAGGACAAGCAGGTTTGGTTGTTGTTGACCCCGTTGCTGACAATTCAACAAGTGGATCATTAAACATAACCGATACACGCAATCCATCCAATGCAATCCCACCACAAGATGGTCCAAACACTATACCAGTAGATACTAAACCATACGAACTTTCATAAATACGAAATAATGGCTAAAAGCCATAATTTTTTTAATTTTTTTATAATTATAGATACTTTTGCTTTGTATTTTTATATAGTAATAATTCATAGTCTTAAAATAAAATTAAGGTGTAAAGAAAAGATTTTTACTGCATCATTTGAATGAGTATTTTTTCTATGTTGTTTAGCTTCAACATAACGTTTACGTCTGTTTGATCTTTTCCAGATAGTGTTTGGTATATTTCAAATATGTTTGCTAGACCTTCTTTTATCATTGTGTTTTTCTTATCGTCAGGCTTTTGCAAGTTTGATACTGTGCTGTCTGTGCTGTCTGTCACGTTTTCGACAGGGTCTAACTGTGCAAAGGCAGTTTGCCCAATTGTGTTTTGTAGACTCCCTGTTGTAAAAACAACTATCAAAAATATTGATATTTTGGCTAAATTATTCATATATATAATATTTTTTCTTATTATAAAAGTAATCCTTTAATTAGTATTATAAAAAGGGTCACCATAAATTTTAACTAGAATTATAAATGAATTATTCTCAATTAGTATTCTGATTTATTCACTTGGTATTAGTTATCCAGATGCAATTAATAATTTATTACTGTCCTTCTATCTTGCTGCATCTTTGACAAAATCTTTCCAGTTCCATTTTTGTGTATTCCATAATAGCATTATCAATATTGTATTGTGGCTTATGACTCTGGATCCCTCTTGATGTTGTTTTCATTGTGTTTGCCCTTTTAATAACATGTCTAAATATTGTTTTCTGACATTAAATGAATAGGACGATGGATTCGTTTATGAATTCATTAGTGCCGTGACAACAAGTTACAATAAAATAATCCCTGAATTGTATAACTACATTTTATTTGTGTGAGGAAGACAGGTTTCCTCTCTATCGTTTAATTCTGTAGTTAATAGTCTCAGCCAATGGATTATCATCTCCATGTTTTGAAGTGTTGGTGCTAAAGTTATAATGTGGATAATGTATGTTGTCTTTTCATATGTTTTTTAGTTTATTAAAGTATTTGAGATAAAAATATGCGCTAAGATTCTTTTAAAAGCTAAAAATATGGTATTTGCCATAAATAATTATTGGGTTTTTATTCTCTATTTTCTTTTGTTTTTTCTTTATTAATTTTATTTTCTAGTGTTCCTATTGTATTTTCAATTGACAGTGAAAATAATGGTCTGTCCTATACTACAAAAAACTGTAATAATGAATCCTGTATAGAGACGACATGCTTTGAAAATAAGCCATGCATTATTAAAGATTCAAAAGACTTGCCAATAAAATCAACAAACTCAAATGATGAAACCCGTCAATTGCTTGATGATGTTGATTTAAAGGATTTGGAATTTATGGATATATTTGACAATTTCTATGATTTTAAATAACATTCTGTTTTAATTTACTAACCTTTAATTTTGCAATAATGGTTATTAAATTAACAAAAAAATAGGATTTTATGATAGTATTATAATTTTTTATAATCTAATTAGAATTTTTATATATTAAATAAAAAACTTTATAATCTACCAAAAACCTTCAGTGACCGTTGGCAATCGATACTGGTGATACAACATGGATGCTTATTTCAACCGGGCTAGTCATGATGATGACACCTGCTTTAGGTTTTTTTGAAGCAGGCTTGCTCAGACTTAAAAATTCTTTATCTGTAATAATGCAAACATTGACTGGACTCGCACTGTTATCTGTTTTGTGGTTTGTAATCGGGTTTACATTAGTCTTTGCACCTGATGTTAGTGGTGTTATAGGAGATCTTTCATGGGTTTTCTATGATAATGTTCCCTTTAATGATTCAGTTAAATGGGCCCCAACAATACCTGGAGTAACTTTTGCTACATATCAGATGATGTTTGCAGTGATTACACCATTACTAATTACAGGTGCTTTTGCTGAACGCATGCGATGGAGTGCTTTTTTTATATTCGTAATCGTATGGAGTTTAGTAATTTACTATCCGCTTGCTCATTGGGTATGGGGAGGTGGATGGCTAGCGCAATTAGGGGTCTTTGATTTTGCAGGAGGTATTGTCATACATACAAGTGCAGGTATGGCAGCAATAGCCTCCGCAATAGTATTAGGGCGGCGTAAAAACTATGGTCCCCAAATAATGGTTCCTCATAATATTCCCTTAGCTGCAATTGGTGGATCTATACTATGGCTTGGATGGTTTGGATTTAATGCAGGAAGTGCTTTAGCATCGGGCGCTCTCGCTGCTAACGCATTGCTGGTAACCCAAATCGGGGCTTCTACC
>JBKJYK010000112.1:0-3600 GCA_046715515.1 Candidatus Nitrosocosmicus sp. | reverse complement strand
CTATTTCACAAATATTTTTATTGCCTGCGGCGGACAAACATTTTCGCAGGCCAAACAAAATATGCAGTCCTTTTCCCTTATCATAAAAGGTTTCTTTTCGGATGCCGGGTGACCTGGTGTGTCCAACCACTCATAAACATTCACGGGACAAGCATCAATACAAGCTCCGTCGGAGATACAAATGTCAAAATCAACACAAACATCGGTGCCCCATATTCCCAGTTGCCCGGGAGCGTCGTATGGACCCCACACCTGTATTCCCTGAAACTTTCCGACAGGTTGTCTTTTTGATTTAAACCCCATGTCGATTGGTCCCTCTGCCGCAGGATGGTCTGTGCCGGTGCCCGTCAGGGAAAGTGTGGTATTGCCCTGTCCGCCCCTTGTTGCTGCCGCTGGGGCAATCACATCTGCCTGTGTTGGGGGACTTGAAGGCACAGGGGCAACTGACGGCACAGGTGGCACATTCTTTAATGTTTTTTCCATTGAAGGTTTATCAATGGTAGGTGAGGATAGGCTGGATACAGAAGATTGTTTGTCCATATCTTTTAATTTCTTTATGGCATTTGCAAGAGGCGTTATTTCGTTTAGTTTTTTTATGGCATCCTCTTTAGGAAGTTTTTGAATTTTTTGATAATAGACCAGTACTTTTTGTCCTATCTTGGTGTTTTGAATAACAGTATCAATAATAACTTTAGCAAAATAGTCTGCCTTGTATCTATAATTCTTTACCCAATAAAAATCACCAAAGGACTCCAAAGGTTTAATCTGGTAAATAATGTCTAATACCTCACCTGTTACTATTTCAACAGTGATGTCTAAGTTGGCAGTTTGTTCCTTATTGGTATAGATATCAAAACCTTTTTCAGTCCATTTATAGGTAACATAGATTCTATCTGCAAAAGCATCCAACACAAAACCAGAATTTTTTAAATCGTTCATAATACTGTTGGTTTCAGACTGTCCTGTTATATCCACAGGAAGTCTAAATATTCCCAGCATGGAGCCATGTGTTGGATGTACTCCCCTTTTTGAAACTTCAGAAAGCATTACCCAAACTCTATCAGAAAGCAATAGAGACATTAACAACATTGTTTTTCATCCATGTTATTAAAATGTATTTATAAACCAAAATAACCTGATTTGTTCAATGCAAGTAGCGAAGGAGTTTCGAAAGGCGGTTCAAAAAACAAATATCTGTTACATCATGCCTATAGAGCAACCATTATCAAATTATATGCACCCATATATGCAAGACCTATCATCAAGTTAAAATATATACAATATAGCGTAATTGTTGATTTAAAAATAATAGCTTGATATATTGAAAATAATAGTTATACTCTTTTTACAAATAAATCTAATGACAATTTGCCTAAATTGTGGTTGAAAACTATTCCCATTCGAATTAATCACTCGGGCAGGTTATTTCCCTAAGTTCAATATACCGTCTCTCCATAGTTAGTGCATTTTTTTCAACCTCCTCAATAGAATGCTTATCCTTTGGGTAATGCCACCTTATGTGGACTTTGATCCCCCTACCGTCCATATCATAGATCATCCCTTTTTCGGATAAAATACCCTTGTCAGAATCAAAAGTTTTTTCTTTAACTTCTAAACCACGCTTTGTTTTATCCTCCAAAACCCAACTTTTGGGTTCCTCAAAGATAAAATAAAACTTACCTTTTTTGATCAAGGATAAGGAGGAAGAGGAAGAGGAAGAGGTGAAATGCTGTTTGGAATCAGATGATCTCATTGATTAAACCACCTTATATTATTTCTCTATAGGATTCCCAATCATATTTCCCCATTCTGTCCAAGAACCATCATAATTTTGTACAGAGGGATATCCTAAAAGATACTTTAACACAAACCATGTGTGAGAAGAACGCTCTCCGATCCTGCAATAGCATATAATTTGTTTATCCGGAGTAATGCCAAGACTATTGTATAGTGATTGTAGCTCTTCGGCCGTCTTAAAGGTACCATCCTCATTTATGGCCTGAACCCAAGGAATATTTTTTGCTCCAGGTATATGTCCCCCCCTCTGGGCATGCTCGGCAGGATATTCGGGCGGAGCGGTTATTTCGCCATTAAATTCTTTTTGGGAACGAACATCCACTAGACCAACCTCAACTTTGTTAAATGAACGCTTGACATCATCTAAATAAGCTCTTATCCCTTCATCAGGAGCTCCCGCAACATAATTTGTGGGTGTTGAGTTTGGCTCTTCTTTAGTGTAGGGCCTATTTTCATGCTCCCATTTTTTCCTTCCACCATCCATTATTCTTATTTTCTTATGGCCAAAATATTTGAAAACCCAAAAAGCAAATGCAGCAAACCAATTATTAAAATCACCATACAATATCAACTCTGTTTCAGGTGATACTCCTATGCGAGACATCAATTTTTCAAATTGAGTTTTATTTATTATGTTGCGAGTATTCAAATCATTTATGTCTTTTTTCCACCAAACCATATATGCACCGGGAATATGGCCTTCTTTGTAAGCATTTTCAACATCATAATCAACTTCAAGTATTTTAATGTCAGGACTGTTAATGTTATTATTTACCCATTCTGTTTCGCATAGGACATTTTGATTAACATTTTGCTTTGTCATATGTATTTTGTATGGTATACTACAAAGTATATTACAATATATAGTTTATATGTACAGCAAGAATCGACATAACAACAATAAAATATAACAATACAACATGTTTGAAATGATAATTTAAATGGGCCGGTAGTTTAGACTGGTAGAATACCTGCCTTGCATGCAAAAATTTGCAGAGGATACGTAGGTGGTCGTGGGTTCAAATCCCACCCGGTCCACACGTATAATGTCGCTAATATGCGCTCCCAACAACAAAATTATAAAACAATAATATCCTAAAACTGAGCAATAATTAGCACCTCAAGGAGTTTATGTGCCTTTTCAGAAAAGATGAGACTATCAAAATCACAAGTGAAAAACCAATCAATGTGAGGTGGAGAAAAGCAACGGAGTCTACAGCCTTGTGAGCATAGGATGTATGTGAATTTGATTAATAAAGAAATGATCATATAGGGCGTTTCAGTATTTCTGCAGTTAAGCCAGAAATACTAATTCTATTAGCAGATTACAGAATATGGATCACAATATTTCATTAAACTCGGTCTAGCCATTCTCTTTGCCCCATACCAGGCTTTCCTTAAGAATTTTTTTTTGAAGAGAAAATTTTGGCTGAATCTGATAAAGATACAATTTACTTTGACTGAATGAGTATATTGAAAAAGCCAATAATGAAATTATCAGACTATAAAAAAGTAGGATCATAATCTTTATTTAAGATCCGGATAGATGCTCACCAACTATAACACTAGAAGTATTTGAATCGTTCTAAATAGTGTTTTTTCTATTTTTTCTTCTTTTATGCACATTGTTCCTCATATACAAAAAAAAGAAAAAAAGATGATCTAGAATGTTTTCATTTTACTTTTTTAGTTGATGCGATTAGATCAGTTGCCTTCATCATCTTCTTCATTGCCGTTATCAGCAGCGTCATCATCATTGTTATTATCAGTGTTGGTCGTGGTTCCGTCGGTAATGTATATTGG
>JBKJYK010000111.1:0-17519 GCA_046715515.1 Candidatus Nitrosocosmicus sp. | reverse complement strand
AATGTTGATCGTGTGTTTGCATTTAATCCTTATAATTGAAAGTCATCGTATGCAATTTATTATTGTCTTCTGGCAATAAAGATCTAAAAAATTTTAATTCCTAAAGAAATATATCATTTCATTTTGACAATTTCTGAATTTTGTATTGTGCGAGGAAATAGAAAATTCTTATATAAAATAGTACTATATAAATTATGGTAACCAATAAAGTTTAATGAATTATTCATCAAAGATGTTTACAGTTTTTCTCATTGCCATAGGATTAGTCATAGTCCCGGAAGTGAGTATGAACGCAACAATTGTTGCAAACGCTCAATCAGCCGCAGGAACACAACAACAAACCTCTCAACCACCCGCAGCCTCAAATTCAACAACTACTGCTAATAAAATCCAACAAGTAGGCCAACTATTTACCTTTAACGAGAAAAGCAAGCCAGATAATGATCCGCAAAAATGTGCAGAATTGGCTAACAAAGTTAGCGGAAAAGCAGTACCTGACTACAACCTGTGTGATGTTGTTGTATACAGACAGGCTCCAGCAATAATAAGAAACGACAATTTTGTATTTAATAACTTTTCAGGTATAGGTCATTTTATTGAATTCATAGCTGCAACAACACTAAATGAAACAAGTCAGTTTATGGGCGTAGGTAACAATGCTACTGCAGGCGGTAACACCAATACACCAACCTCAAGGTTGCATTTGATGAATTTGCATTAATCGACTCAGAAGTAATTCCGGTTAGACCGGTAATGAACAAGTATAATTGGACTGAAACAGCTTTGCATCATCACATGCTAAATGAAACACCAAAAATATTGTTCTTACACTGGACAGTAACAGGTGATGCAAACCAGTTGATTAACCAAGCCAAAGAAATGATGATGCAAACCTCTACCTATCAAAACCTCGCAGGAAATACTATTACACCAACCTCTGCAGGCCCATAATTTTTCTTTTTTTTTAAAAAACATTTGTTACCTTATCATATATTACACAAGATATCTCAATAGGTTTGATTATCCTGAAGAGAAATATGTTTTATGCTTATAGTCTTTAACTATTAAAGGGAAAGGACTCTATTATCCATAAATGCGGGTTTACGAAAAGCCCTTATCTTTAATCCTGTATAAATTAAAGGCATTAAGGTAAATTATATTTGCATGCTGGCCTGATGACGTTTCTTATTTTTTCAGTATAAAGAAAAAAAGACCTAATCAATCTAAATTAAACGATGCTTTCAATATCTTTTGAATAGAATATGTAAAAATGCAGGCCCATTTTTTTTACTTAATCTTTACCTTCCTCTAATGGGATTTGAACAATATGATTTATCTTGTTCTATTGCCTATGGTCAAAATAAAATTTTATGATGACTTTTTTATCTGATTAAAAGAATCGACAATGCACTGTATTAGTTATTTTTTGTCATATTCTTATGGCCATGCCATGATGTTCAATTAATTTTAGTTTTTGCTCTTCCGCAAATCTATCAAAATCCCTCTCATTGTATATGCAAAACCCCTTCAGATCAGTGTCATACTTTGTGGGTAGGGATAACTCATAGTCTACAAGTTCCTTAATTTTGTTTTTATATTGAAATGCACCCATATCACCTAAAATGGAAAATCCGTTCTTTCCTTGTTTCTTGGCATGTTCAACCATCCTTTTTTCGAAAGGCCAATCATTTTTTTTTCCTTCTCCTTCTGCTTTTTGAAAGTATTGATTTAGAGCATCAGTGATAAATAATGTTTTATCCTCTTCATATTTAGATACATTAATTGCAGCATGACCCCCTGAAAGGGTTTGTCTTACGTTATCTGTAGTTTCATAGAAAGGGGCAAAGAGAACTATCTCTTTGTTATGTTCAATCTGATTTTTTATATAAGATGAGTAGAACTCTCTTAGAGTTGGTAAATCGGGGTAGATTATAATGTAGTGTATGCCGTATTTTTCTGCCGATAACTTAACTGCGGCTTCTTCAGCATGAAGATTTTTGATTAGTCGACCTGAATTAATATCAAACACCTCTTACAAAGATTATTTAATGAACAAAATTTAATACTATCTATTTTATTAATAGGTTTCACCATTGATTGATGTTAAACCACTCTTTTTAGTTTCCTCTTCCTCTTCCGCTTCCTCTTCAATGCCTGTTTTTTTAATATGTCCGTTAACACACAATCGAAGTTTCTTTAAAAGTATTGGTTTTTGAAATATTTCTGCTATTTCGACATTACATCTCTTTATTTCTTTCTCAACTGTATCTCTTTCAAATGCTGATATGAGAATTGCTATGGTATCTTGCTCAATTTCTTTGATTTTTGATACAAGTTCAATACCGCTCATACCTGGCATTCTAACATCTGCTATCACAAGTGCAAAATTTTTAAAATTTTCCCTAAAATGATCTAATGCTATAAAAGGATCATAGAATGCATATGCATTATATCCCTCTCTTTCTAGTAATATCTTCACCAAATCCGCAATATCTCTCTGGTCATCTACAATCAAGATGCCATTGTTTCTTGGCGAATCCATCCCTTTATGTTTATATGGATTTTTCTGTTATTTATCAATATCTCCAATTAATGTGATTGTCATCTGTTCCTTATACACTAAAATTGTTTTACCGTAATTTTGTTTACTTTTATCTGTTCAATTCTAAACGGTAACGTAATTTAGGATAACACATCTTAATGGTGAATAAATGATATCCGATAAATATACACTTGATTATGGCTTTAATCTATTCGATAGTTTCTTTTGATACTCTAAATCTCTTTAGGTATTGATATTGGTATTGGTTGGTTATCGTTTTTTAATTTTTTCATTTGTCAAGTTGATAATTGTTGCCCAAAGATAAATGGTTTGTTGATTAATGAGGGAACATACATCAAAGAATCATGATCTACCTCTAGAAATTGGGTTATTTGTTATAAAATCAGGGAATTTAAGAATCTATTATAATAGTAACAAATACTGAATAATTTTAAAAATACTGTGAATCCGAAATAATCATGAATAATAATTAATATAGTATATGAGTAAAATAAGTATACATCAAGATAATGTATTGTTTCTATTTTTTTACTTTTTTTGCTTATTGAAATAATTGAGTTAAAGAAATTAATAGGCTGTAAAATACGGAACTAGCGATTATTAGATACCCTAAATACAGATATGATAAAAACAATCGATGTAGACTTGAATGCAACACAAAACCTAAAAAATGATCATTTGACTATAAAAAGAATTAGAAATATCTCTAAAACATGCTCTGACAAGTTATACGCAAATCAATCCATACCTATAACAGACATAGAGATTGTCTCTGTTATCATAGAGGAATTTGTAGATAATTTCCACCATGGCAAAGAGGAGAAGGCGTATTTTCCAGAGACAAAAGATAAGGATGGATTTGCAGAAGATATCAGGAAATTCATAATCGAACATGAATTGGGAAGACGAATCGCAATGATGTTAAGAAGAGAACTAAAGGAGTGGAAAAAAAATATGGAAAAAGAAGATAACCATGAGTTAAGCAAGGTGGATAGGCCATTAAATGAGCCTGTTGCTAGATTCTTAAAGTCATATGCTGTATTTCTTGATGATCATATACAAAAAGAAGACAAGTTTTTTGATATGGTGGAAGAAAAACGTTTGATAACAAATGACGAAAATGAAATATTGTTAAAATACTACGAATCATGCAAAAATCAAGCTGGTGGAAAAATAAGAATGCAAGAGATGATTCGGCTTATTGAATATCTTGAAACAAGGGAATGGATGAAAGCATAGGCAGAGAGGTGTAATTAAGTAATATGTGCTACATTTGTCAAACTAGGAGCCAAAAAATAATTGTTAAATGGTGTTATGACGCTTTAAATCTCTTACATTTCTCTTTTTCTTCTACCTATCTTTGTAAAAAATACTATTTTGTAATGCAAATCATATAAGTAATCCTCAAAATATTAAATTTGCGCATCAGCATCTCACTACACTATTATAAAAGTAATATGCCAATCATATTGCTATCTATGGGTTTGTCATGTTTTGGTATCACGGTCATATCATTACTAAAAAAACATGTCTCAACAAAAGATGTGTTAGTAATTTATGGACTGCCTTAAGGCATTACCAGTTTAATTTGGTATTTTAGTAAATAGAACTTCATAGGATGCATAAGATGAGTCACTCTGAGTGACTCTAAACAATGACATAAAAACTAATTATGGGTTAATAGATAAAGCCTTGCTCTTGCTAGAACTAGTCTCTTGCCGTGTTAAGAGCATCATCGTGGATATATGAAGATTTTGCAAATATTGTCTTATGTTAATGATGAAATCTGAACCATACACTTGTTCAAATCACAATAGAGTGTTTCCTAATAAGTGGTATGCTCAACGCCATGACTTTTTCCACAATGACCCTGGTAAGATACACGATAGGTTAGATAATTTGGTACCAAATTTGCCGCCGCCATATCACAAAAGTTCAACAAAAACAACCTTGGTTATGGTATTTTTCACACAGGCGATAAACAATAAAAAAAACAACCATTACAATCAAAACCTGTAAGATTCTTAATACTTTGTTAAGGACTTCAAAAAGAGGATTTTGAAAGTGAAGATAATGTTTATGATGAGGATATTGTAAAATTAGGAATAATGATGAGTGAACTAATGATGTCTATCCGATTTTACTCAAAAAGAAAAAGATCTAATTCGCAATACGGTTATTATGTATGCCATTTCTTCATTTGATACAGTTGGCAATTTAAAAGAAATCTTTCTTTTTGTAAAAACTCTTTTTGTATACTCTGATGGTTGCTATTATGATGCATGTTATTGTTTTATGTGGTTAATCTTGATGCTTTTTTAATTCCAATAAATTGTTTCGAACTTTCTTTAATTTTTTAAATATCATCTTTGATTCGTCATACTCATCTACAATTTTCTGCCATGATAGTTTTAACTCTTGTTCTATTCTGTCGCATACGTCAACATTTTCATCTATATGAACAGCTATTCCGAGTTCGTTATTTGTGAGCATGGGGTGATGGTCCAAATATTCTATGTCTATTTTAAATGGCTTAAAACTAGTATCTTTTGGATAATACATTAACATTTGCTATTAAGTTGCCTTCACTATCATTTGCCTTTAATTGTTGTCATCCTATTTCACTTGTTATATTTTTAGTTTCTTTGCAGGCTCGCTCAAAGATGTCCCCTTCTTTGAAATATCCATGAAGACCTTAAAGATATTTAGTTAACTATTGCAATTTTGATGGCCATTATGGTTTTTCAAGTTGCATGCACAGGATAACAAATATTGCATTAGATTTGTTTTGACAGGGCTGTTTCTAACAACGAAAATCTTTTACTCTTATAAAGTAAAAGTTGAAGAAGAAAAAGCTAAATTATTGGAGTTATACATTCTGTGTATCATACAATAACAATGTAAAGCAAAATTTGTATTTTTTACTAATTTAAAAGTCTGATGGTTGATTTTCTTCTTCATCAAAGAAACCTATTTTGTTTTCTTTTAGGAGATTGTATTGCTCCTCTGACACTTCAAATATTAAAACCCCGTATTTATGATCTCTTTCCCAATTAAATAACTTGCCTGCTTTTGAAGCTTCAAATACTGTATTAAATTGGATTCTCTTCAAGTTTTTATTCTTTAGTCAATTATATGGCTATTAATAATTAAATGTTTTATTCTTATCATAGCTTTTGAATATTTATCCTTGCTGTTTTTTACTAGGGGTATATTATGCATTTTTATCAAATTTCAATACGGTATGTGGTCAAAATGAAACTGAATGACCCCAATTGTTATGTGTAATTGGTTTTTGAATAAATGCTTATTGCATGTTGATGAGTGTATCAAATTAATCTGAATTCTCCGAAGGTAAACTAAAGGAAAATGTGGCGCCTGTTCCATCATTGTTGTTTTCGGCCCAAAACCTACCGCCATGTGCTTCTACAATTTTCTTTGAAATATACAACCCCAACCCTGTTCCCTGAAATGATTTGCTGGCAAACTTTGTGAATAGCTTTGGAAGCATTTCGGTATCAATCCCATTGCCATTATCTCTTACACTAACAACAGCCACATTTTTTTTATTTCCATTGCTATCATTATTATTTTTCTTTTCTATGGTTATTGATATCTTTCCTTCCTTATTGATGAACTTTACAGAATTGCTAATTATATTCGAAATGACCTGTTCTATTCTTTTTTTATCTGCAAATAAGTAGTGCGCATTGTTAAAGTTGTGATATTCAAATTTTATCTCCTTATCTTTTATGTGTTTCTCCAAATCTTTAACGGTGTCTAATACCAACTCATCAAGGATAAAACGCTCTTTGTTTATGTTCAGAGAATTGCTTTCAATTTTCGTTACATCCAGAATATCGTCCGACAGTTTTTTTAGTCTCTGCGCATTTCTTATTACCACATCAAGTAACTGAATCTGCTCTTTGTTCTTTGTCTTTTCCCTAAGGTGTTCTGTCAAGGCAAGGATTGGCTGAATTGGTGTTTTTAGCTCATGGGCTGCAATATTGATAAACTCTCTTTGCATTTTATCCTGGTTTTGTAGTTGCCTGTTAGCAGATTCCAATTTTTTATTCCAAGTTAAAAGCGTATGAATAACCACTATGGATATGACAATAAGGATAAAGCCACTTATCACAAATACAATTACCATGGTGTTTCTCAAATTGTCTGTTGGTTGCAACACTTCTGATTTGTCAATTTCGGCAAGTAATACAAATCCCAAGTCTTTGGCACAATATGAAAAACCAATAATTGGAATATTGCGATAGTCATTGTATACACCGCTTGCGTCCTTACCATTGATACTTTCAAAGCATTGCCTAACAGGTAAGGTATCTACAACTATCGAATTTGTGTTGTTAATGAACCTGGATTCAGATACCATCATCTTGCTCCTGTTGACTAGGTACACTTCTCCTGAATCCCCGAGACCTTTCCTGTTTAACAGTATCTTGTTGAATGAGTTTGTATCCAGGCTGGCAGAAATAAAGTAGTTGTTATGTGGATTCTCTTTTTTATCTGAGGCGTTTTGTTGTTCTCTGAAAGGAAAGATAAAAACTATTATTTGTCTATTCTCATCCTTGACTTTATTTAATTCAATATTGGTAACACCATAATCTGTGGTATCTGAATAATGTTTTTCATCGTCAAAATAAAATGCCCTCTTCCCTATCTCTGACGGATTTGACGATAATAATACATTCCCGTTCCTATTCATAATCTTGATGTTTTTGATATACGTTGAATTGTCAAATGTTGTGCCGTGTTGCCCAACCTTTTGCTCTAAAATGGATAAACCCTTGTACTCATCAAAAGAAAGGCTGTGCCTTTCTTGTCCATTTGCCAATAATATGTCCCTTATATCATCATCACTAGAAAGACGGTAAGCTAAATGATTAATTTGATTTGAGTATATCTCAAGCAATGAGCGAATTGCCTCTCCCCTACCGAAAGATTCACTTAGAAATTGGTTTTCTATCCTCTCCTTAAGTAAATCATTTGCTATGTTTGAACTTAATATGACTACTATGCCGACCAATATTATAAAGGCAGATAACAACGATGCAATGATCTTTATTTTATTGTTAGAGTACATGCAACGCTTTTGCCCCGGTTATTTCATACCTTACAATGTTCTATATTATAAGCATTTAATAGAATACACTTTTATCTTGGGCTAGGAAATATCTGAAATATTCGATCAAACCTGTAAATTGGTCTACTTTTAATACATGATGTAATACTGTCAAAATAATATTTTTTACTGCTGTTCTGCCGTATAATGTGTATTGATAAAAGTGCAGAAAGTTATCTTAAAAGATACATAGCTTGGTTTGGTTTATTTCTCTCTAAGTTAAAGGCAAGAAATGGGGTGCCATGTGAGAAATTGCTTGTGATTAATACTTGTATTTATTGGTCTTGTTATATTAATAACACAAACGCCTTATAATGCTGATTCAAAAAGAGTAATACAGTCTCAATATGGACATGGGTTCAATATAAAACCCCGAATATTGGCAGAAAGAATAAAATTTTTTCCTAGAGTTTTTTCATTTACATTATGTCTATAGTTAAGGCCTTTGCAATCCATGCCCATTTAAAAACTCTTTAACCAGCAGGAAAGTCTCGCATAAATGATCTTTTTATAGGAAACATGGACATTCTATTCGATATGGACTGTGATGATGAACAATACAAAATTTTGTTTTCCACTGTAAAGATGTTTTTAAACAAATCAAACCGTATGAATCAAATCTGTTAGTTTTCTCTTTGGTTTCGGCAGCAGCATTTTCTTTGGATATCCAATGCATAATATTGAAGAAGGTTGAAGATCTGTTTTGATGATGTTTTTTACCAATTGTTCGTCAAACATGCCTATCCATATAGAGCTCAATCCTAAGGCATGGGCTGATAATTGTGCATAGCCTGCAGCAAGGGTGGCATCCTGGAGTGAGAATTTACGTATGATATTTTCGGGGAAGTTTAGTTTGATTCTGTTTGGATTTATGCAAAAAACTAGAACCAGAGGGGCGTTAACATATGGTTGTTTGTTTGAAGCGGTTACCAATTTTTCCTTTAGTTCCTCTTTTATGACGTGAAAAATCTCAAAACCCTGAAAACCCCCTGCGGTAGGCGCTGTATCTGCTGCGGCAAAAATGATTTCAACTTTCCATGTTTCTATTTCCTTGTTTTCAAACTTTCTCTGAGAACGCCTGTTTAACATCACACTGAAAATGTTGCTGTTTAGTATATCATCAATTCCCTCATCGTCGTTATCCATGGGGATTGTTTCCTTTGGGTATACATTTGGAAGGATGTCTTTTGGAAACATTCTTTCCAATACATTTTCATCTTGGTCCAATACACTATTCAAAGAAATCAATCATAGAAAAGCATTATATGAAGATGAAAGTTTTTGAATGGGTTTTGGTAGCAACAGTATATATGAAAAAATACGGTTACACTACTGACTGGTATGCAAAAAGATATCATGATTCTCTTTTTCTTACCTTGGGTTTTGAGGATACACCGATAATAAATGTGTAATCTTCACAGTTTTGATTGTGTACTTTCAAATACCTTAAATATATTTTTTTTTGAGATTTAGGTTGTTTTTATTACTCCTTGACCTTCTCCTTCTGCTCCTTCTGAATCATATCCAGAGGTACCTAGCAGAATGCTTTTTGTTGATTCTGTTGATAGGATGTGGTACGGCCTGTTAATCTCATAAATCCCAATGACAAGGGCATTACCCAATACGTCTTCTTTTGTTATTTTAAGCATGCTGTTGCTTCTCAACCCATATCCATTTACATTCTCAATAATTCACAAGTCCTTTGCGTTACTATCTATAGAATATTATACTTTCCTTTGTATTTTTAATCTTTTTGTTCAATAACAATCTTCATGACACTAAAGTATTTCAAATGACAAAATGTCTTTTTAGTTCTTTTGTTTTACAGGTATATATAAAATTAAAAGATAAAAGCATCGCGTAAAAAAGTTAACTACTTCTAGGTTACACAAATGATGTGTTAATTACAACAAAAATCATTGTTGTGTTTATATCTGTTTCCCTTATTCCATTATTTATATTTGCGTTAGTAATCTATTTGCAAATAGAGCGACATGTAGAAAAGGAAAATCTAGTTAAACTGGATGCTTTTGCTTCTATCCAAAAAAATAGGGTCCAAAATATGCTGGATCAAAACATTGAAAGACTGATTATGTTTACAAATAGAGTCCAGTTAAAAGTGGAGTTGGACAATTACAACAAACAAAATTCAAGTTACTCACACCAATTCATAAACAAGTTGTTAGATGCTGCAAAATCCGAGATAAATAGTTTCAAAGATATTTATATTTTGGATGTTAATGGGGATGTAGTCGGTTCTACTGATAAATCAGAAATAGGCAGCAATAAATCAAACGAGGAGTTTTTTCAAAGGGGACTAAAGCACAATGACGTAACAATCATCATCAAAGACAAGGAAGACTCAAACGCCATTAGGGAGTATCTCACAGGTCCATTGATACTTAACGGGAGGACAATTGGAGTAGCTGCAATTGAGTCCGATGCAACAAGTAACTTTTTTACTGCGTCTCAGAACTATGAAGGTTTAGGACAAACTGGTGAGTTTTATCTAGCAAAAAAAGACAAAAACCGTGATGTACTGTTAATTAGCTCTTTAAGGTTTGTTTCCGATGCCCCCTTGAATTTTAAGGTAAGCAAAAATGAAGTCAACACGCCAATAGTTCAAGCAACAATCTTAAAAAAAGAAACAATTATTACCAATACAATGGACTATAGGGGGGAGCCGGTTTTAGCCGCAACCAGATATCTTGATTCTGCCGATTGGGGGTTAGTGGTAAAAATAGACAAGAAAGAGGCTTTTGCCTCGCTTGATAGTCTAAAATATTTGATAATGCTCGCAGTATCTATAATCAGTATTTTGATTGTTATCTCATCTATAGTTATAGGGAAATCCATCTCCAACCCAATAATAAAGTTAAGAAACGCGGCTAAAGAAATATCAGATGGCAGCAACCTTGATACCAAGTTAAAGGAAACTAATAATCATAAATCCTCTAACAATTATGATGACCGAGAAATGAATCGTCATAATGACGAGATAAAGGATTTGGCATTTCAATTTGACAAAATGAGACAAAATATAGAATATGCAAACACAAATCTACAAGAGATAGTAAAGCAGAAAACTAAAGATCTTGAAAAAGCTGTAGAAGAGTTAAGTCATAAAGAAAAACACCTAAAGGCCACCAATGAAAAACTATGTCATTTAGACAAACTAAAAAATGAGTTTATTAACATTGCTGCTCATGAACTCAGGACACCTACGCAGGCATTATTGGCATTTGCAGATTTATTAACATTTTATCCAGATAAGCAAGAGGTAGTTGAAAGAATCCAGAGAAATGCTAGAAGGCTAAATAGACTAATAAGTGATATACTGGACGTTACAAAAATTGAAAATCAGGGATTGGTTTTAAGAAAGGAGATTCTTAACATAGCCGATTTAGTTTTTTCCGTAGCGGAGGAATATAAAGAACAAACAAGAAAATTACCCATAAAAAAAGACATTGAATTTACCTATTTATTTCCTGGAGAAAAGGGTGATCTTCTTGTTTGGATGGATAAAGAAAGAATGGCCCGGGTTATTTCAAACTTGTTGGACAATGCAGTTAAATTTACTGAAGAATCCGACTCAACCTTTATAACGATAAGAAAAGAAGGCAAGGATGAAAAAGATAATAAAGACAATGGGGGAGATAGGGTTATTATAGATGTAAAGGATACGGGAATTGGAATCAATGAGGAAATATTTCCAT
This sequence comes from Candidatus Nitrosocosmicus sp., assembly GCA_046715515.1. Lineage (GTDB taxonomy): Archaea > Thermoproteota > Nitrososphaeria > Nitrososphaerales > Nitrososphaeraceae > Nitrosocosmicus. The sequence continues at coordinate 6,103 of JBKJYK010000111.1, read as the reverse complement.
GGCTATTTACAAAGTTTACTACTCGGTCTATCACAGGAACAGGCCTTGGTCTGTATATTTCAAAAGGTATTATCGAAGCGCATGGCGGTAGGATTTGGACTGCAAACAATAAAAATGAAAAAGGAGCAACATTTACAATAATCTTACCATTGAGCAAAAATAAGAATATGGGCAATTTGGATTAAGGGGTATGGCATAAATGGAAAAAATCACAATTTTAGTTGTTGATGACGAACCTGACCTTACTTTTGCATGTAATATGATTTTGGAACTAGAGGGATTTAGAGTCGACACTTTTAATGATCCCTTGCTGGCATTATCTAATTTTAAGCCAAATTATTATGATCTGGCGTTATTTGATATAAAAATGCCAAAAATGGATGGCTTTGATCTTCACAATGAAATAAAAAAAATAGATAAAAAAATAAAGATATGTTTCTTGACTGCGAGTGAGGAATACTATGAACATTTTCGAAAGGCCGAATTTATCAAACTGGATAAAGATTTGTTTATACAAAAACCAATTGAAAACAGGGAATTAGTAAAAAGAATTATGAAAATTCTGCATGGTAAGTCGGCGGATGTTGGAGTCAACAAAAAGGTGTAAAGGCAATCTAAATAAAATCCAAAATCTTTGTGACTTGGTTCCTTGACTCTATTTTTAGGGATTCTGGCCAAGGCTTTTTTGCATGCCCAAAGATCATGGAATCCACTTTATTGCCAATACTTTCTAGGGTGTGTTTTGCAGCTTTTTATCCACATCCGTATTAAAAACTGCTTGCCTTACATATTGTGATTGTTTTAAAAACACATGCTTAACAATATAACTTTAGTAATGTAAAACAAGGGGACAATTTAAATCAAATCAAATCAGTTTTTACAAACGTGAATATGCGGTTTGATGTATTTCTGCTATTGGAATACAATGATGATTTAAAAAGTCGTGGAGGACGCGAATCTTTTATTGGTTAATGTTATCTTAACTATAATGTGTGATATGTATATCCGTGTCTTGTTAAAATGGCAAAATATGCATTAACTTTGGGAAATTCTTTATATCATTAACATTTGCCTAAAATGTTAATTATGGAATTTGTTACCTGTAAAGTAATGCATTTAAGGCTTACCTGCGTTAAAAACAACCTATGACTAATTTTTCTTCATGCCTGATGGGATATGATATGCTTACTGTGTCTTTCATTGGGTTTGTATTTATCATAATATTGTTTTCATCATCATCGTTAGAAACACCACAACATCTGCCTTATAGTGATGCTTTTTTGCAGGAAGCAATAGCGCAACAACAACAACAACTTTCTGCAAAAAGCCCGCCAATAAATAAAAATGTGGACTCCCAAAACAAATCCGGAAACACAATAGAAGCGTCAGGACATTTTGCTAACAATCAGATAAAAGATGGAGTTGTTACGTGGATTCAAGGTGGATACTGGAATTTGCAAATTATCAATATGTCAAATAATGGTGATAATGATAACCAAATAAGCAGCAGCAGCAGCAGCAGCAACACTGCCACCTTTTTGGCCAATTTTACAATGATAAAACCAGATGGGAGTCTTTCACACAACCATACAATCAATAATTTTTCTTCTGATAATGTTATTCTTTCACATAACGATATAGTTGTAACTGGGGTGGCAGATATTAATTATGACAATGAATTGGAATACAAACAGGTTCCACTAATTGTTCATCTAATGGGTAAGAAGGTATTGGGACTCACAATTGATGTAAGTAAAACTGAAGGGCATTTCGCTAGCCCAAATGAAATGTTCGGAACACTCATTAGCGGAGTTGGAGTTAGTAGTTCTAATTCAACTACAACAACCGTAATGAATCATGAAGAACCTTCTATACCCAATGAGTCGCTAAATAAAACATCCATGACCATGATGAATCAATAGTTTTAACACTTGATTTTTTCTTTTAAATTAAGAATTTATAATTGAAAATAATGGGGTTATCATTATGATTCAAAGATCCCCAAAAAAGATTAAGTTTGTTCTTTAAATCATATAGTTTTTTGGATACTTATTTTTATTGTTTGCGTTTTATATGCTCTTTTCCAAACTTTGATCTTGTAAATAATGATGCAACTCATGGGCAGTTTCCTCATGACCTTCCAAAACATCCTTAAGTAAATCATCTATTCCATGGTCTCTATTTTCTTTTGCAAAATCAATCCTTTCCCTAATTGATGTGATTAATTTTTGTTCTGCCTTTAAATCATTTTCCAACATGGTCCTAAGATCGTATTTGTCTTCTCCCTCAAATTGCACATAAGATAATTCTTCAAATCGTGATGGATTTGATACAGGTATGCCTCCTATCAAAGTTATACGTTCAGCTAATTCCTCGGCAAGTTCTAAATTTGTTTTTGCATATTCATCTAAGGCTGCAGCTATGTGCTTCCAATCTGGCCCTTCTACTAACCAATGTTGCTTTTTTAACTGATAAAAGGTTATGAAATGACTCGCAATATCTGTATTCAACTGTTCTATAATCTGTTTAGTATAATCTTCGGGCAATGCAATTGGATTTTTCTCGATTTCGTCAAATTTCTGTACTGTTTCTTGTGACTCATCCTTGTTTTTTGACTTCATGCTATACACTAATTAATAAAGAACATACTATATAACACATAAAATTTCTGCACTGTTCAAAGTTCCAGAAGAAAAACCAAAAAACATGGGTTATATTATCAATAAGGTATTGTTATTCAAAAAAGATGCAATAACACCCTGTGACAGTGTTTTGGTTACTCAAAAATAGGGCTCCGTGCCAGATAACTGTCGTTTAGATTGAGTTTCCTACATATATTTTTTTTCTGTACTGTTATTTGAATCATCTTTTTGACCTTTAATCTTGGATCCAAACCTTTACCTGTTTGCATACTTTTTAACTATGATTTGTATATTATTTTTCATGGTTAAATCGCAATCAACCAAAATAAAGGAGGATGTTTTCTAGATGCCAACTGTACAGTATTTTGAAATTCCAGCAGATGATTTGGAGAGGGCGCAAAAATTCTATAAGCAAGTGTTTGGATGGAACATACAAAAATGGGATGATAAGGAAAATCCCGAACAAGAATATTATATGTTTGAGACCCGGGATGATGATGGAAATCCTGGATTAGGGGGTGGAATGTTGAAACGTCAATCCCCTCAACACACAATTACAAATTACATTACTGTTTCATCTGTTGATGAATATGCTTCTAAAATAGAGCAATCTGGCGGTATGGTGATGATGCCAAAAATAAAAGTGACAGAAATGGGCTATATTGCAGTATGTTTGGATAGTGAAAACAATATGTTTGGAATATTTGAAGCGACCAATTCAAAATAAGCGTCACAAATTATTTTCAGTGGTGTGTATTTTCCACACCAATTTACTTTTTTATGCTTTTTTTGATGGGTGTCTTTTCTACTCCAATGAGGGTGAATTTTAATTTACTTTGTCTTGTATTGAATAAATAGATGGGATATATCATCACAGAAAAAAAATCAAACATATTAATAATCAAAATAAACAGACCCGATGTCTCTAATGCTATCAATTATGACTTAGTTACTGAACTTAAGGACATTATGAATATGGTTTTTTATGATGAAGATGTTTATTCAATAATAATAACTGGTCAGGGTGAAAAGTCATTTAGTGCTGGGGGTGACCTGAACTATGTCGTCAAAATGTCCCCATCAGAAGCTATAGATTATGCCAACCATGTTCACGATCTTCTCAATAAAATTGAGAATTTTGGTAAACCGGTGATTGCTGCTATTAATGGTTTTGCCCTGGGTGGTGGCTGCCAAATTTCACTGGCATGTGATTTGAGAATAGCATCAAGTAATGCTAGAATCGGCCAACCAGAGGTAAAAATGGGTATCTCTCCAGGATGGGGAGCCACACAGAGACTGTCAAGGATTGTTGGTGTGTCAAGAGCTAAAGAATTGATATTTACAGGTCGAATGGTTACTGCAGAAGAGGCACATAAAATGAATCTAGTTGATAAAGTTGTTTATCTTGATGATGGTTATAGTTTAGGGAAGTCATTCGACAAAGGTTCAGAACCGAAAGAACTGAATTTAAAAGGAAAGCTAATTTCAGAGTGTATTACTATAGCAGAAACAATCGGTAATAATGACCGTGCTGCCTTGAGAATTAGCAAAATATTAATAAATAAAGCTAGGGATTGCGATATTCAAACAGGCCTTTTTTTGGAACAATTGGGATACAGATTCTGTTTGGAGAACTTAAAGTCTAACCGTAGACTAAAAAAATAGCCTGAGGTTGATATTTCATGGATGCTCCAATATTTTAAAAAATATCAACTAATTATCTGCATATCTCGTTACGCTATGTATGATCAATATGATGTAAGGGACTATAACTAGTAATATAACTATTGAAATTTTATTAAGTATCATAATAATATTTTTAAATCCTAAATGTTTTAATCGTGGATTACAGACATAAATGACCTTCAAACTACTCTGCACATACCAACGGTTATAATTTTCCGCACATAGAAAAACTTGAAAAATCATTTAAAAACGTATTAGAACCCCATTACCACAAGGGACCAATCCTCACAGGCCACTTTGTTTTGTTTCTACTCTGAGAAAATACCTTATAGCAATGTGAAAACAACGTTGTAAAGAAGGTTGATATGCACAATCTGTTATGGTGTGAAAAAAGCTTTGTCTTGCGAGTAATTTGATGTGGCCGATGAATCGAGCCTTTGTATCCTGTAAAAAAGAGTTGACTTTTTGAGGTAGGGCTGCGTTATGTAGGTTTTATATGGAGATACTTAAATATAGTTTAATGATATATTTATACTATGAAATATAGAAGTAGAACTGAAATTGTAGCAATGATTCTTGAAGCGGCAAATGGTGGCACAACCAAGACAAAAATTATGTACAAAGCTTTTTTAAGCTATAGCCAATTAAGAGAATATCTTTCAGTTTTAATAGAGAATAATCTGATAGAATATTTAGAAGGCTCCCCAATATACAAAACAACGGAGAAGGGTATGACTTTCTTGAAAATGAATAATGAAATTGAGGCATTACTTGTTACTACCTCCAGAAGCTCTAAAGTCATAGACAACTAATTTAATCCTTTGTGGGGATATTTCATTTAAATAGGTTTGTAAACATAATCATAATAAACTTATTTGTAATAATGTGCCTCAAAGCCGCCCTGCCCTAAATGTTGAAAGGCAGTTCCAATGGATTGAAATTTTATCAATGTTATTTATTTTCTGATGACTGCGTATTATATTATTATCCTGTCGCAATTTTTGATTTTTTATTTAACGGTGCCAAACGCATCCTGTTAACAAAATGTTTGTTGTGGCGATTCAGACCATAAAGCTAAAAATCAAGAAACAGGATATCAAAAATAATATCATTGTCATGTTTATAAACATATTCGGATTAAGGAAACTATGGGTCCGGTACCGCTACCTTCTGTACTTTAAGAGATTTTTTACTTGTTATTTTGTTTTGTGCGTTTATATAAAACCGAAAACAAAAGATTTTGGAATAAGGCCAACCCTACGAAAGCGAATAGTGAAATAAACCATGGGGCCAACCAAGTCAGATGATGATGTTGCAGAATTTATTGGGCGCTATTTCTCCTAGTCCAACATTGCCGACAACTATTAAATCAATACCCTCCTTATCTGCAAACCTGCCAATGTTCCCTGAAATGGAGCCGCTTCCGCCCACCACTATCTTGGTCCTTATTGGAATCCCTTTTGTTAGATACTTTCTTTTGATCTCTAGGAGTCTACCTGCCAATTCAGATTGGAATGCATCATTTATTTCCTTAATGTAATCACCTAATGGGATCATGGCACCGGTCTTATAGGACTTCATGGGTCTCTCAAAAGCCAAGTGAAACATGAACGTGTGGAATAGTGATCAATACTTTAATATCCTTTGTTTTCCTACTGCTGCTGATGTTATTGTCATCGTTGCTACTATCAATGATAAGTTGATATAGAAGATTTACCGCGTAATCCGGTGCTTTTTCTAAATGCTCCTATCCATCTATAGGAACTCTTTTGATC
>JBKJYK010000110.1:0-3200 GCA_046715515.1 Candidatus Nitrosocosmicus sp. | reverse complement strand
ATTTTAATCTGTTAATATTCTGTGAAGTTTCGCAGTGTCTGTATACTGACTGAACATGAGTATCTTTTTATTCCTTATTTTGTATATGTGGGCAAATAATATATTGATATATCATGGTTGTGTTTTTATGTTTTGATGGCGTACCTGCCAAGGACTAAAACGTTACCGTTTTCTAAATCTAAATACTCATCTGCGATAGCGTGAAACTCCCTAAAATTGGAAAGCATGGCTGGAAAATACCTCTCAAATACCTCTGATTTTCCTATGTATTTTCCGCCATTTGGCGTGTATTCCATGGTTATCCATTCAATTTTATCATCAATTAAATCCAGGTATGACTGTTAGTTCTGATTTTTAAATTGAAATTAGAAATCTTTGATAATATCAACATTTGAATTTGGCTTGTGCATCACTTTATCTAACTGATACTAATTATTATAAAACTTATCAATTAATGGGTATTTTTGTTTCGTTTTTTTTAATTAATGCTTCATTGTATCTTTATTTTGCCCCTCGGTATAATTTTGTATTTTTATGCGTATTATTTATACCTTTAATAGTAAAGGCTTTATGGTCCTTACCTAAAGATCGAAGATATTTGTGTTGATTACCTGTAAAGTTTACTCGTTAACATTTTTTCGTAGTAGCAAGTCCTATTTAGATAAATAGCCTATTTTATTTCTTTAGGTTATTTATAAACATCTTTTGTGTATCTAGATGAACGACTTGTGCAAATACCTTGAAGTCCTTGGGTTTTTGATCTTCTATCTTCTTGCAAAATGCCGAAAATGGTACAGTAAATCCTGTGCCAGTTGCAGGGTCTATTCCCAAAATCTCGGTTGAATCTGAATTGGATGTTGTGCATTCTCCGTTGTTATTTGGTCCTTCAATATTTTGCATGCCGGTTATCACACTTGCATCAAAAAAGTGTAAGCCATGCTTAACGGTCGCACCGGTAAAAACAACAGGACCGTAATCTTTTAACATTTGATGTATTGCGTCTTGCGAGTAATATTGAGGCGATTCCATTACAAAACCTGTTGAATATAGCCAATCATTTATCTTGGATTTGGGCAAGCCTGTTTCATCTTTATACATTTTTAAATATTCCCCTCCAAGCCTGTCAACAATATCACATATGGTATACCTTGTTTGTTCTAGCCAAGAAATCAAAATAGCCGTTACAGCCGCCCAACAATCCTTGGTTTTATCTTGCCCGATGTGTGGAACTATTCCAGGAACTTTAACAATGGTGCAGATTGAAGACATTATTATCTTTTAAAACTGTATCTTAATTTAATATTTTATTTGTTTTATAATTTGGAAATCATCATAATCCAAATTGATTTAATTTTATATGGATTGTGTTAGTTAAACACCTTTTATTTTGTAAATTGTGATTTTATGGCTATGTAATATTTTTTGATGGAATCATTTACATTAATGCCTCACAAACGATTTAATCTTATTAATAACGATAGGGTGCTTGATACGCTTAATAGAAACAAACTGTATACATAGTTATGATGATTGGAAAATGCGTTGATATGGGTTTAGGGATTTTGAAATCTCATGATAATGTTCAGATAATGCAAGAAGAAACTGATAACAAATTAATTACTTTTGTTGAATCAAATGAAGAAAAAGAAAAAACTTCAAATAAATGGTATTCTCATAAAGCAGAAAGGAAGAAACAGCAAATATGCCATAAATATGATGGATATAATGAGTCCGATGAAGAAAGGGATCACGTTAGACAGCCTATAAATCAAACTGCTGGATATGCAGAGGAAATAATAAAAGAAGAAGAAATCGTTGTAGGGATTGGCAGGCGTTATTGCGAAAGCCAGACTAAACCTGAGTGATACTTATGTCAAACTCACACAAACCTTCTATCCCAAAAGTTCAGAGCTTTAGTGTTACAGGGGGGCGGAGCCCTAGGTGCCCATCAGGCTGGTGTTTTCAAGTCACTTTATGAGAAAATTAAAGGAATTCAAGATGATGATAACAATAACAAGGATAATCCGTTATTTGATATTATCGCGGGTACATCTATAGGTGCTATAAATGGTGCAATTCTTGTTAGCTGCTTTATTGAAAATAAAACCTGGCAGGGTTCTCCGGAAAGACTGGAGTCATTTTGGAAGTATCTGTCAACTCCTACGCCAAAAATATTAGAGGCATTAAAACAATGGAGGGCAGAAAAGGAGAAAGGAAATCCTTTAGTTGCATCAGAAGAATCCGCAAGAAGATATTATTCTGCAAAAGAGTTTTCCAAATCCGGTGTGGAAAAGGTGTTCAAGCCCGTTTATCCTCCAAAAAAAGACAATAGGTTTTACGATTCTCAAAATCAATGGCTTGTATACGATAACCAGCCATTAAGACAGAGTATAGAAAAATTTGCCAAATTTCCTATTGCAACTAGCTTTGACAAAGGAGAACCAAGGTTACTTGTAGTTAGCGTTGATTCTGCAGAAGGAACGACAGCTACATTTGACAGCTATGAGAGTGAGCAAGGGAAAAGAGAAACTGAGTATGGCGATTCTCATTTGGGAAAATCCATTATCATGAAATACAATGAGGGTATTGGTATCAGACATCTAATGGCAAGTTCAACCATGCCTGAAGTATATGCTTATGAAGACATAGATGGACGAAAGTTCTGGGATGGGGGACTGTTGAGCAATACTCCAATCAAAGAATTGATAGAGGCACATAAAAAATACTGGGAAAAACGAATAGGCCCTAAAAATCTTGAGGATTCGTTCCGAAGAAAATTGAAAAGCAAAGAAGGGAAAGGAGAGGAAACAAACAGTAGCCTCAAATTACAAGAGCAACAACAGTATATGCAAAGAATCCCCGATTTAGAAATATACATAGTGAATTTATTGGATGCCAAGGAAAATAACAGTAATACTGTGAGGACCATGGTCCCAGAGGATTTTGATGGCGTTAAAGATAGGCATTTGGATATCAAACTTGGCAAAGGATATGATGCAAAAACAGATATGCCCCTTATACAGACTATGTGAATTTAATTGAGCGGTTGATTGGACTTGGAGACAATGATGAATCACTAAAAGAGAAAATTAACGGAATATTGGGCGAGTTTACACCAAAACGATTTATCACTGAAGAGATTAAGAGAAATATCGATATACTAAAGAACACTTTTAAAATAGTTAAAGTCATTCAAATAC
>JBKJYK010000109.1:0-3035 GCA_046715515.1 Candidatus Nitrosocosmicus sp. | reverse complement strand
TTGTTTCGTTTAATGTAATCATCATTCAGTCTATGGGTGATGTTTCGTTAATTGTCATCAGGCTGCTGTCTATGGGTGAGGTTGCGTTAAATGTCATCAGGCTGTTGTCTATGGGTGAGGTTGCGTTAAATGTCATCAGGCTGTTGTCTATGGGTGAGGTTGCGTTAAATGACGCCGGAGTTGCTGTAGCAGGGGAGGGATTATAGGTTAACCCTATAGAGATGATTGCTAGAATGCTAATTATTGAAATATTTGTAATTGGTGTATATTTTGTTCCTTTTTTGGAAAAATTGTGTTTCTTCCCTTTCACATAATGGCATTTAGATATGGATTGTTCAATATAGTGGTTTTTTATAAGCTCTGTTTTTTTTCTTATTGCTTTGTTGTTGTATATTGTTAACATATTTGTTTTTGTTGTTGCACTTTCCATATGTGAATTTGGTGAGGCGAAATAGAAAAACATGTTGGATGTATTTTATGCTTACTTACTTGCCCTTCTTGGTCAAAAATATTGTTAATACTGCAAGGCTTATAACGAAAGAGCCTGAATAGTGAAAAAGATTTACGCTGAGTTGGAATGAAGTGTTTCAGCCGATTGATAGCTGCCATCTTGTTTTTTTGATTTATGAAATATCAGGTTTTGAAAAAAGCCGCAAATGGCATTAGTGAATTTTGGCTAATGTTTAAGGGGTAAAAAATTGTTGGATGTGGTGTTTCCATTTATGAAAATAGGAAATTTGTCCCATTACCGGTCGTTTGAATTGTCTTTGGAATGATTTGTTTGCATGCTTGGCCATAACCTTGCAAGCATTGCTGGTAGATTGTTATCTATCCAATCTATCATATGCTGTTCGTCTTTTAGGTTAAGGGACAATGATTCTAATGTATCATAAAACATGTCACCCCCTGCCTTAGCTTTCTGTATGAGCATGGTGTAGCATACGGCTTCTGCATTTTCTACAATCAAGTCCTCTTCTGCCCTTTTAAGTTCCCATTCTTGTTTGGTCATAGAATTTGACATCATCTTCCATATGATATCAGGGTATACTGGCAATGGTAAACTTGATTTTTCTTGAGTGGGTTCCCCGCCCATATCCTGAATTATCTTTTGAAGTCTTTTCCGGTGATCTGTGCTTTCGTGTAAATGCTGTTGTAATTGTTGCTTTATCTCATCAAGTCTGCTTTCTTGGATTCTGGTATGCAATCTCTCCATTCCTGCATTTTCTATTGCTAAAACTGCGTTCAGTTCTAAAACAAATTTTTGAGTGATAGCATCTTTTGGATTCTGTTTTGACATGGACAATTGTATAATTTTTGGTATTAACATTTATTTTTTATTGTATTTGTATTATCGTGAAAACCATTTAATTGATTAAAGATTTGGTTTCAAAAAAATGGTTAAACCAAATTGAAATGGGGTTTAGATGCATATTCTGTAGGTTAAAAAATAGGTAACGGGCCTTATTAGATTGCGTAGCCAAGATCAAAGCCTTTGGGAAATTCATGAAAGGGAATGGAATTAGCGTTGTGCTTATCAAGCTGTAGATAATTTTTGTAGATACATTGGAGGACTGATCAATCCTGATTGCATTTTAAACTCTATCTATTAAAATAAATTTTTATGGGCTTTGTGCATTATCGGCAACAAGATGACGTAATAGTTCGTCTCATTACTTGTCTTGATGTCGCCTACAACTAAAACTGAACAATTCTTGTAATTATTTTAAATATGCTACAAATGAGATGCGTTGTCTGTATTCCAATAAAAATATCACGGACGTAAATTCAAGTAAATCCAATTACCCTATATAATATGTGATATACTATTGTTGTTTTTAGTAATAAAAAATAAGAAGTTACTGATTAAAATAACAATTAAACTTATTAGATAGAACGATGTATAAATGTAATGGGAATAATCGATAAAATCAAATATAATTTGAAAAAATCAAAAATAAAAAAAGACAAGCAAATAGCTGAATCAACATAGTTTTGTTTATACAATAAGTTCGTTTTTCTTATGTATTTTTAATAAATCGTCTGAAATTATTATTGATGTGGATACAAAGTCTATGATAATTTTGACATAGGTATTATAGACATATACTTATTGACAGAACAAGTATTTGGCACCGATAACAATATACTGATATAATGTTTGGGGAAAATACTGAAATCTATATACGATAGTTGAGTTGGTGATAGATGAAAACAAAAATAGCAGTAAGAGGGGAAGAAGAAGAAGAAGTTGAGGTTTCGAAAATGGGTGTAGATGTAAGAAAGCAGAAGAATAAATTAATGCCCGGTAAAATGCTGAAGAATTAGGTAATCAAGATAAAACCGATTATAATGCTCCAAACTCTACAAAAGGTCATGTAATTTAGATACCTCTTTAATAGCTATTGTGTAGATTTGTATACTGGATTTCCAAAGATATGCCATTTCTTTTGTGGTTTACCTATTTGTTATTCCATATGCAATAGATAAATAAAAATTGCAAATGCATTGTGCGAATCTGTTACGGTTAAACAAAATATAATTTATTTGTATTTTTTTATTATGGGGCAATAGATTTTTTAATAGGATTTTCAAAATTAATCAGATCATTGGGAAGACTATTATTTGTTTTCAAAAATATGCCTAAGTGGTATCTCTAATGCCCCTTTTTTATTTATGCCGCCATGTTTCTATAGAAAATTAAACTAAATAACAATACAGGTTATTGTTTCTTAATAGTATACTATGTTAAGCAAAGATAATATAATTTCAGAACAAAAATTAACTATCTTGAATAGTAAATATACTTTAGCAGTTATTGCTGCTCTTGCGATATCGATTAATCCATTAGCATTTGGAAATGTATTTGCCGATAATGATAATGATGGTGGCAACGAGGCTGACCAAGAAATATCACAAAAACAAGTCTCAAATCAAAATAGTCTATGTGTATCAGCTGGTGACACAAACTTTTCATGTAACAATCTGAGCGGCCAAAGCCAAAGAAACTCTGGTGACAATGCGGCAGGTCAACAGAA
>JBKJYK010000108.1:0-8721 GCA_046715515.1 Candidatus Nitrosocosmicus sp. | reverse complement strand
ATATTAATGTAGTAATTTATATTCAAAAGTTAATATTATTTTTTTTATCAATTTTCTATTACAGGATTTGTTATATAGATTTTCATTATCGGTTTTTTACCTATGAGAATAAAATCAATCCATCACTAAAGATTATTTTCGTGTTCATATTTTCTTATAAGATTTTCGTATTTTAATGTTGTAGATATCTCATCAATACCCTCTAACAAATAATATTTTAACGTAGAATCAATTTCAAATTTATGGATATCAGAACATATTTTAATTTCCTGGTTTAGCAAATGAACTTCTATATCCTGATTTATTTTTGAGATAAAAATATCATCAATTATATCTTTGTCCAATATAATGGCCAAGATACCATTCTTAAAGCAATTATTATAGAATATATCAGCAAAGGAAATCCCAAGGATTACTTTAAATCCGAAATCTTTGAGTGCCCATACAGCATGTTCCCTTGAACTGCCTATCCCAAAGTTCTCCCTTGTCAGAAGTATTTGTCTGCCCACAAATTCAGGTAAATTTATAACAAATTTGGGTTCTACGTTACCGTCTTCATTATAACGCCAGTTATAAAATAGATATTTCCCATATCCAGTTTTTCCCAAAAGTTTCAGAAATTGTTTGGGAATAATCTGGTCGGTATCGACGTTGACTATGTCTAGTGGAACAGGTTTGCTTTTTAGGTGTTCAAAAGGCTCCATAAAAATCACTTAATGCTTTTTACAATATTAATTTAAATCCATTCTCTGACGTCAACGAATTTACCTGCAATTGCTGCTGCAGCGGCCATAACGGGACTAACTAAATGAGTTCTTCCACCTGTGCCTTGTCGCCCTTCAAAATTCCTATTTGAGGTACTAGCACATCTTTCACCAGGTAAAAGTATATCAGGATTCATTCCTAAACACATGCTACAGCCAGATTCACGCCACTCAAAACCAGCATCCATAAATATTTTATCAAGTCCTAGTTTTTCAGCAGATAACTTTACCTGTTGAGAACCTGGAACGACCATGGCTTTAACATTAGGAGATATTTTTTTGTCTTTCACTATTATTGACGCTTCTATCAGGTCTTCAAGTCTCGCATTTGTACATGAGCCTATAAACACTCTATCCACCGGTATGTCTGTGATTGGCAACCCAGGGGTCAAATCCATGTATTTTAAAGCTCGAATAGCAGATTTTTTCTCTTCTTCATCTCCTTTAGCATATTCATCTGGATTTGGAATTGTAGAAGTAACGTCAATAGTCATGGCAGGATTAGTACCCCATGTAACTTGGGGGACCAGATCATCAACATTCAAAATGAATGATTTATCATATTTTGCGCTAGCATCAGGTCTAAGATCTCTCCACATATCTAGCAATCTTTCAAACGATTCATTTTTAGGAGTATATCTTTTTTCTCGCAAATAATCAAAGGTTACATCATCAGGAGACACAAGTCCCGCTCTAGCGCCTGCTTCAATTGACATATTGCATATTGTCATTCTTTTTTCCATAGAAAGATTTGAAATAAAACTACCTCGATACTCGATTACAGAGCCTGAACCACCCGATGTGCCTATATTTTTAATAATTGATAATATCACATCTTTTGCAGTTACGGCAAGATCTTTTTTTGAACTACTATTCAAAATAATTTCAAAATTCTTGGCTTTTTTCATCCACAAGCATTGAGTAGATAATACATGTTCTACATCACTAGTGCCTATTCCAAACGCCAATGCACCAAAAGCCCCATGTGTAGAAGTGTGACTATCTCCACAAACAATTGTTGTACCCGGAAGTGTCAAACCTAGTTCGGGTCCAATTACATGAACTATACCCTGATTTTGATCATTTATATCAAAAAGAGTTATTCCAAAATCTTGGCAATTTTTTTGCAAAGATTTTATTTGTAGCGATGAAATTTCATCAACTAATGGTAAGGATCTATTTGTAGTAGGAATATTATGATCTACAGTAGCAAAAGTAAGATCAGGTTTTCTAACCCTTCTATTATTAATTTTAAGGCCATCAAACGCCTGTGGAGAAGTGACTTCATGTATAAAATGCCTATCTATATAAATCAATGATGGATCTTTGTCATTGCCTGAATATACTAAATGGTTTTCCCAAATTTTATCATATACGGTTTTTACCAAATATTAATTATAATAGAAAGAAGAAGTATAATAATTATTTCATAATTTTGTGCTGATTAATAATGCTTAAATGTAGTCAATTATTATTTTGATATAAATGCATACTAATGAGCAGATTAATGATAATCGCTATCCTCAGCATATTTTAGATCAGATTAAAAAAGGAACAACTACCTGTGCTATTACGTGCACCGATGGGGTAGTTTTAGCAGCAGATACTAGAGCAAGTGCAGGTTTTTTCATAGCAGATAGACACGTTATGAAAATACAAAAGGTAGACGATCATTTAGGCATGACTATTGCAGGTGGGGTTGCGGATGCTCAAAATCTTGTTGATACAATGAGATACAATGCAAATATATACAGACTATCCAAAAAAGAGTTGATTCCGGTAAGTTCTGCTGCAAGACTTTGTTCCAACATATTATTTAATCAAAGGTATTTTCCATTTTATGTTCAAATTATTATGGCAGGGTTTGATCACAGAGAAAGAGAGGGAAAAATATACAATATAGACTTATTTGGGTCGATGACCACCGAAAAGTTCATTTCAACAGGAAGTGGGTCACCAGTTGCTTATGGGTATTTAGAATCAGAATTTAAAGATGGAATCAGTGTAAATGAAGCTTACAAAATTGCCATTCAATCAATAGCTGCTGCAATTAGAAGAAATGCAGGAACTGGAGACAACATAAACGCCGTAATAATAGATAAAAATGGATATAGAGAGTTGACCAAGGAAGAAAAAGACAGCGTCGGCGCTAAATTTTAATTTATTTGAGAAAAAAAAGATTAGAAAACATTTTATGAATTAATAAGTATTTTCAATAAAATCTTCAATTTTTAATTCCATATCTTCCGGAAAATCTAAAGCTGGCAACATTTTTTTCATAAAAGGATCAGCAATTATATATGCAGTTTTAAAATGGTTATTTTTTACAAAAGAATTAAATAATTTTATGAATTCGCCGCAGTCTTTAGGCTCAAAACCAGTTGAATGTTTAGAGAAAACATTATGAGAGGCAGGATAAATATCGGAGATTTCAACAGGGATTAATCCAAAAAAAGGGTTATAAAGGCACACTAAAGATAAAGAATATCTATCAATTAAATTTTTAAAAGCAGTAGATAAATAAAATGGTCTTATGCCTCGATCAGGATATAGCAATAGAACATCGTTATAAAGCGATCTATAGTTATTTATCAACATATTACGAAAATTTATTAATTCGGGTCTATGCTGATCTATAGGCTCAAATAAATAAATTGCTTTCTGTTTAAATATAGGAGTATTATTTTGCAAATATTCAAAATTTTTAATGGTATATATAGCATCCATTAATTTTGGGTGAGAGCGGGCTTTTTGTAAAACATATTCCCATAGTCGCCCATCGAATATAGACTGTTTTACAAAAGACACTTCTTGTTTGAGAACAAAAAGGTTATGCTTTGCCAGGTTGGTAATTCTAGTTTCCCAATCTTCATTTAACAATTCATTAACTGTATAATAAGAACAAACAGGGCAACAACAAGGAAAATATGACATTGCATCCAGTTTTAAAGTTCCATGAGAATACATATAGCGATTATCTTTTGCATATAGGATATAGGATGCTGAATCAAAAGTATCACATCCTAAAGCCACAGCAAGTGGAATGGTTAATGGATGACCGGCACCGAATAAATGAATCGGTTTATTGGGTATAGCTAATTTTGCCGTTTTAATAAGCTCTGCCAGTATAGAAAAATTATAGGATTCCATAAGTTCTACCGGACTGCCTATTGCAAAAAACTGAAATCCCATTTTATCCAAAACAGATGCCGAATAGGTGACTAGGTCAAAATGTTCCGCCCCTTGAATTGTTCCGGTCCATATTTCCCCTTTAGACGAAAGGAAATTAGAGTTAGTATTATTATTATTTTCAATTATTTCAACGGTCTCTTTTATATTAGAAATAGTCTCATTTACATAAGATTTAGCAACAGAGTACGGTAATCCATAGCCTGTAGGCTTATCCAATGGAATAGGAATATCACTACCTATATCAATCTCAAATTGAGCCATGGTCGAAGGCGATACCCCCACTGATCCATATTCAAGAACTTGATAGCCTCCAGAATCAGTCATGATAGGCCCATCAAAATTTACAATGTTATGGATTCCATATTTTCTAGCTCTCTCTTCAGATTGTTTAAATGCAATATATGCATTTGTTATAATGCAATTAAATCCAAGACTTTTTAAAAAATTTGGACTGATTTGTTGTTTAGTTGGGTGAATTACAGGTATAAAGGACGGCGTTTCAAATGAACCATGGGGAGTAGTTAATTTTCCAATTCGGGCAGCTAAGTCTGTACATTTCACCTCAAATGACAAGATTAATTCTTTGGCTCCTTGTTGAATTCATCATATATTGCTTTGACTCTAGATGCTGCTAATCCAGAACCCTCTTCTATCCCCGTCTCTGTAACCTTAATTTTATCCATTACAATTATGGCACCTATATCCTCTCGAATTTTAACTAAACCAGGAAATACCCGAGACAATCTATCAGCTAGGGCCTTAAGATCAAACGGTTTTTCTAATAATTTTATTTCTTTAACAAATAATCCATTTACCATTAATTTTTGAATTTGTTGGGAGTCAACGTTATCCAATATCAAATCAAATTTTTCATTAAGTCCAACCAGAACTCCAGAATAATTTTTATTGTATGAAGTTTCAATTGAAACCTTTTTTCCTAGAAATTGTATACTTTCTTCAGCAAACCTTCTTGAAATTAAAGCAGCCATGATTCAAATGGATAATATCTGAGGGTATATATATATGAAATTAGTTTGTTTTTAGTTTATGATAAGAATTTAAACATTTGAGGATCGGTTTGGACAATAGGCAACCAGTCTATCTTGCCAAACTCTCTCAAGTTTTTATTGACATGCATTTTAACTATTTTTTGGGCAGATATAGAGGGAAGGACATTTTCATTTATTTCCAATTCAGCAATATCCGTTTTGTTAAATTTTTCTAAAAAATCATATGATATAATACCTAAAATTTCAGATATCAAATTATCATGAATCTTCTTTTCAGAATATGATCGGTCTTCATATATTTTTTTAAGTTCATATGGAGACCTTCTCAAAATAACTGCAAAGTCTACTAATAGTGGGTCTACAACATATGGAGCAAGATGACCAACTATAATTGTATTGTGATATTTGTTTAAGGAAAGCATCGATTTTAATAAATCAGATGTCTTTTTGATATCCACTTCATTTTTATATACAGAAGAAATTAAAAGATTTTTAGATAGTATTACTTTGTTTAAATCGAGAATAGGGATTTCACCTAATAGTTTTGAAAGTTCTTTAGAAATAGTATGTTTTCCTACACCAGGCGTTCCAGAAACTATTATTTTCAGATATTTAACGCCTGCTCTTATATTTTTAGAATATTTTGTATTCCAACAAGTTTAAAAGATTATTTTAAGAATAATCATTAAAAACATTGTTTACATAATCGGTCAATTCGTCTCGCAATTTAATTACATTAGATCTTTTATCACCATCTAAATTAGTATGAAGTAATGAATCCAATCCTTCAACCAAATATTTTATATTAGAAAACGTTAACAAGGTTTTATGATCATCGTAACCAATATTGTCTTCCACGTCGATAATGCAATTTGCAGATTGTTAAAGTTTATGGTGTAAAATAAACTGGTGTTTACAAAAAAATGGTGTGGTGATAAAGTATAATGAGCGCATACTATCTTAAATTAATGTATATTGTATGACAATTAACAATATAATTTAATAGAAAAATTACATTAAACTTTAATATATTAATATTAAGCAAATGCAAGTATGATAAAAGAGTTTGGTGTTATTTTTAGTAGTTTATTTATACTAATATTATTATTTTCCCTTACCAGCTCAGTTAACAACAATTTTAATGCATTAGCACAGAATTCTACTGTTTCAAATCTCCCTCCAAACACCACAAGCACCATTAGTGGAGTAAAAATCATTTCTCCCGAAAAAGGATCTACTGTACCAATCAATTTAAACAGCCCATTCATTGTCAAAGGAATATCCAAGGATACCTCAACAACTAATTGTCAGGTTTTAGTCATTGTCAATAACGTAAAACCATACCAGAACGCACAACCTATGAATAAAAACGGTAATGAGGACTATTCCCAGTGGCAATTTACTCTGACAAAAAACTATACAAACATTAATGAAGGATCAAATAAGATTACATCCAAATTTTCTTGTTTAAACAATCCACAAAACTCTCATTACTCTGTAAATATAACAGGTGTGAACTTTACACCTGAGCAACTAAGAACATATTATTCCCCTGTCGTATCCAATGCTACCGCTCCTGTCGTATCCAATGCTACCGCTCCTGTCGTAGCCGCTTTAACAAATCAACAACCAATATCACTAATACAAGCACCTAATGAAAATAGTCAAAGCGATCCTATTTGTTGTAAAACTATAGATAATAGTGGTGGAAGTAGCAGCAACGCAGGAAGTAGCAACAGTGCTGAAAGTGCAAGAGCAGCGGCCGAGGAAGAGGAAGAGGAAGATGAAAGTGCAAGAGCAGCGGCAGAGGAAGAGGAAATTGCAAACTGCCCTCTTGGATTTTATAGTAACACTGATGGGGATTGTGAAGAAATAACATCAAATTCGGATGACGATGATGAAAGTGCAAGAGCAGCTGCAGAGGAAGAGGAAGAGGAAGAGGATGACGAAATAACTGAATTTTTCCTGGATGACTTCTTCGATGAAATGGAGTACAATCTACAATCAGCTGGAATTAATATTAACTTAAATTGATATAACAATTTAGTTAATACAACATTTGACTAGGGATTCGATATACAGATGTTGTTAAAACATCACTGTATCTTTCCCGCTATTATTTAAAGCATAAAGTTTATACCGGAAGTTATTTGTATTTGTAAATTATACCTTTATTCGCAGACCCATTAAAAGAACCGACACTCAAATCCATATTGGATAAAGCTGGATATTAAAAGAGGATTTCATAAAACATCTACAATAATTCCAAACCTTAGAGTTACACAGGATTTAGATTTAGCGACATTTCTAACCAATTTGATTTGTTTTGGTCTCTTGATTATTAACAATCCTACAATAGGTATAAGCCAATTATTATTAGGATGTCTTCAAATTCAATTTACTCTTTATGCTTATAAAGATAAAATTATTCTATTTTGGGATCGGTCCCGGTGGGCTTTAGCACGATATCAATCCCTTAGCATAGATTCCGCCTATCTAGTACTGTAATTTAATAAGCAATTTGGCATCTAGTTTATAAATATACCATTTTAGATAACTTTCACAATATTTCCAAGATTACTGAATAAACTCTGAATCCTTTAGTCATTGGTATTGCACAAACTCGAATTAATTTTCATAATTAAAAAATATTTATTCTTCCGATCATTTGATCAAAAAGAATGAGAAGATTCAAAAAGAGCATTTTCATATTTAGAAGAGACCTTCGTATTAACGATAACACGGGTCTGATGAAAGCTTTGGAATCCTCAGATTGTGTTTATCCTATTTCTATTTTAGATAAGAGTTTATTGACATCCTCTCAGGCATATTCATCGTTCAGACTTTCCATACAAATAAAGAGCTTATATAAGAGTCGCCAAAAAAGATATCATCTACTTCATTTCTTAAAAGAATCTTTAATAGATCTTCAAAAACAGTTTAATCAATTAGATAAACTGCAAAATAAACCACAAGGATCATCAAAAGATAAAGAATTCAAAACTGTAACAAGTTCTACAAATCATCATGATTCAAGACTAGTTTTATTGTATGGTGATCCTTATCTGTTAATAAGCAAAATAATAAAACTAAATAAAAAGATTGAGGCAGTTTTTGTCAATAGAGATTATACACCCTACAGCATGAAAAGAGATAGTAAAATAAGTAGCATTTGTAAATCTAATAATGTAGATTTTATCCAATGTACAGATAGTCTTTTAAACGAACCTGAACAGATACAAAATTCAGAAAATAAACCATTTAGAGTCTTTTTTCAGTATTACAAGAAAGCAAATGAAAGACCAGTTAAAAAGGTAAGTAATCATAAAATCAGTAGATATAAAGACGTTCTCCTTCCCTTGGATAGTGAGAATATTTTAGCGGATGCTGACAACGACGAAGAGCAAAAAGTAGAAAATGTAGACAAGTTCTTTGATTCTATTATTTCCAATCAATCTATTAGCAACATTGTTGCATTCGTTGGAGGAAGAAAGGGTTTTGAAAAAGTAATTTCAAACTTAGGAGACCGACTAAATAATTACAAAGAGGGAAAAGATGTCATTATAAAGGAAGCAACTAGTCATCTATCTGCATATATTAGATTCGGAATATGTTCTATAAGAGAAGTATTTTTTATTATTCAAAATGAATTAGGAGACAATAATCCATTGTTACGGCAATTGTATTGGAGGGATTTTTTTACATATATAGGCTTTCACTATCCACATGTGTTTACTGAATCATTCCAAGAAAAG
>JBKJYK010000107.1:0-2517 GCA_046715515.1 Candidatus Nitrosocosmicus sp. | reverse complement strand
GCTTCTTCAGAACTTATTTCATTTGTTAGTGGACCTTCTCCCACTCTTGTAACATAAGATTTAAAAACTATTAAAACTTCGTCTATTTTTTTTGGACCTACACCTACATCTGAACAAATTGCAGATGCCGTTACATCCTTTGAGGTGACAAATGGATATATTCCGTGATATAGCGACAAAAATGTTCCTTGTGTTCCTTCTATAAGGACCTTCTCTTTGTTATCTATCGAATAGTTAATTGAGTTACTAACATCTTCTAAAAAAAGTGCTACTTCGGGGATATCTTTCGCAAGTTTTATCTTTCTTAGTGCTCTATCGGCATTGGCAGGACCAGTACCGGTACCAGTAGTGCCTATAGTATCCTTGAGATAACCGTCTTTCTTATCTTTCTCTTGATGATGTTGCTCGATTATTCCACACTGAAAGTCAATAAATGTTCTATCTATTGCATCAAATGTATTGATTTCTTTTAACAGTGTATTTGGTTCAACTAATACGCCAGCACCAATCAATAATCTAGTATCTTTGTTTAATACTGCACTCGGTAACATCCTTACTTTGTATTCATTGTTGTTTTGTACAAATGTATGTCCTGCATTAGGGCCTACTCCTCCTCTGGCTGCCACATTATATTTATCATTAATTGCTAAATAGGCTATAATTTTTCCTTTTCCCTCATCACCATAAAATCCACCTACTGTAACTAAACAAGGCATATTGTTTTTATAAAAATTGAATAATATTTAATCTTAATAGTTCATTAATTATCTTATTACCCTTGGTAATATTTAATAGAAGTTGAGGGAAATTTTCCATTAGAAAAACAATACAACCAAAGCAAATCTTAGAATGTATGATATCTGTCTAATTCCCATCTTCTTCTTTAGCTTATGTAGATCTATGTTGTACTTGCATAATTTTTTTTGTTTGTTTTTTTGTTTGTTTGTCTGATGGCACATATTCTTCATAGAACTGTTTTCAATACCCGTATTTTCTTTTAAACTTGGCTGCATTGTACTATGGAAAAAATCTATTTTCTAACTGTGACGGAAAAATCCTTTTACCTGGAATTGGCGTCAGTATCCCATTTTTCCATTCTATGACTATCATCGAATCCTTGATTGTTGTTATGCAAAATAATCTGCAATTTGGATTTTATTTTATAATAAGGACGGCCCATTAAAAAAGCAATTATATTAATTGGTTTGATTCAAAACAACTTTTTTAAATATATGAATATACAAAATGCTAGGAAAGAAAATCATAAAACACGTCATTTCCGTCATTTTTACCGTCAATACCGTCAAAACCGTCAAAACCTTCGTCTTAAGTTGTTTTGAGCTATATACATATGAATTGGGATTGGGTGGGATTTACTACCGTGGATTTAATTTATCTATAGCCTTGTTAACAGGTATTATGGATGTATTATATGGTTAAGTTAATATGCAAAAAACACGAATTAGATATACGGAAGCAGTTATTCACTGTCTAAATAAATTTTGATATGCTGGTTTATGGTGGAGGCGATTATTGGATGGATTTTACAAAAATCCATTTTATGGTGATTTGTTGCTTTAGAAGATTTTTCAAAGCACCTCAGGCTTCGTCACAACCGCCATTTTTTGAGTTACTTGTTTGATGCTAAAGTGGGTGTTTTGTAAAACAAATGAATATGGGGCGCAAATACTGAATTTTAAAAATCAAATTAGGATTATACTGTATTGGAGTGTTATAAAGGCTGGAATTTTAAAATCCATATTATTAGTAATTATTTAATCAGAGTGGCATATTTTATTTTAGAAACAACCTCAGTAAGAAAAAAATTATCGAATTTGTATTTGACTGTATGAGCAATCATTCTGCATCAAAATTTGTTGAAAATGTTCTGATAATTTTGTCAAATTTGCCCTCTGGACTTAGAACTGGTATTATCAAAAACCGATTAATTGAATTTGATGGTTTTGATAAACCAGAAAAGAAAGAAATTGTCAATAATATTCTGAAGAACTTTCATAAGATGGAAAGAGCCAAGGTTATAAACCTGTTTGAGTCTTGGTTGAATTCGCTATATGAGGTGGATTCTGTTCTAATTATCTCTATTTTTGATTCATACCTGTTTGAATTATACCTAAATCCAAATGATCTAAGGAATTTTGATAATTCGTTTATTTTGTCTTTGGTTAAAGTATTAAATGATTTACCTAAAAATAAAAGGGATAAACTGTGGAATTGTTTTATGGAGTCGATATTAAACACACCCGACCCTAAAAGGTTTATAAAATTAATCCCCCAAAATTAAAAAAAACAGGACAATCTTGCACACAAAATATTGAGTTTCATCAATTAAATTCATTTATTTTCTGGTTTTTTTTCCAATTCGCCAAGAGTTTTTTCAAAAAATCCTTTTTCATACTTTTTTAATGCCTTTCTGTGTTCCGGAAGTGACATGTCCAGCCTCATTTCATTCATCACCATAACAGCATATGTAGTCCACTCTTTCCAGCAGTCTGGACA
>JBKJYK010000106.1:0-3878 GCA_046715515.1 Candidatus Nitrosocosmicus sp. | reverse complement strand
GAGCAGCACCTTTTAATTTCAATCTTGCAAAAAAATCCATCCAAATTAACAGTGCTACTCAGGTTGCATTAACAAAACTAGACATTGTTTTTCCTCAATGTAAAGGGATAAAAGAATATTCAAAACTCCCAAAAAAAGCAATAGAATTTGTAGAAAATATTGAATCCGAAACAGGACTCCCAGTTACAATAATAGGTACCGGAGCTGAAATCAACGACACCATAGACAGAAGGAAAACCCATAACAGACATCATTTATAAAAAAAAATAAATTTTATTGATAATTATAAATAAAACAAAAGAAAACGCTTATAATCCTAGTAAATACTAGGGATAAAGGTAATATTGCAGTTCAAAGAAGGTCTTACCTTTGATGACGTTCTTCTCGTTCCAAAGAGATCACCCATAATCTCAAGATCTCAAACTAACTTGAAAACAAAGTTATCATCCAATATCAAAATCAATATTCCAATAATTAGTGCAAATATGGATTCCGTAACAGAATCAGACATGGCTAGTGCATTGGCAAGGGAGGGAGGTATAGGAATAATTCACAGGTTTACGACTATAGAGGATCAGGTTAAGGAGGTATTAAGGGTAAAGAGAAGTGAATCAGTTATAATAGAGCAGCCCTACACAATAGGTCCAAATAACACAATAAGAGAAGCGAACGTCATTATGTCAGAAAAAGGTATTTCAGGTTTATTGGTAGAAGATAGCAACAAAAAACTTTGTGGGATATTGACACGAAGGGATATAGTATTTGAAAAAAATTTAAATATTGAAGTTTCAAGTTTAATGACAAAAGACGTTATCTCAGCAAAAGTTGGAACAACAACAGAACAAGCAAAAGAGATACTACACAAATACAAAGTTGAAAAATTACCCATTATTGATGAAGAAAAAAAAATCTTTGGGTTAATAACAGGTAAAGATATATTAAAGATTGAAAAATACCCCAATGCTTCAAAAGATAAAAAAGGGAGATTGTTGGTTGGTGCGGCAGTGGGAGTGAAGGGCGACTACCTTGAAAGAACAGAAGCTTTGTTAAATAATGGAGCAGATATAATCGTAGTAGATATAGCCCACGGGCATAGCGACAATGCAATTAATACAGTGAAGCTGATAAAAAAAGCATTTCCATCCTGCGAGCTCATGGCTGGCAACGTAGCTACTGAAAGGGGAACAGAGGATCTAATAAAAGCAGGGGTGGATGCGGTAAAGGTAGGAGTGGGTTCAGGGTCTATATGCATCACAAGAATAGTAACAGGTTCTGGTGTTCCCCAATTAACTGCAATAGTAGACAGTTCAAAAATAGCAAAGGATTACGATATCCCGATAATTTCTGACGGAGGAACTAGAACATCCGGAGATGTAACCAAAGCTTTAGCTGCCGGAGCATCGTCAGTAATGATAGGCAGCATGTTTGGAGGCACGGATGAAAGCCCAGGTAAAACTTTGACTAAAAACGGTAAAAAGTATAAGATGTATAGAGGAATGGCTTCGTTTTCCGCATCATTAGGTAGAAAATACAGGGAAAATGCAGAAATGAGTATAGACAATGATGATTTAAACGACATTGTACCCGAAGGAGTAGAAGCAATGGTTCCTTATAAGGGGAGCGTAATTGAAATTATTCGGCATTTAGTTGGAGGTGTTAGGTCCGGCTTAAGTTATTGCGGTGCAAAAACAATTAGCGAAATGTATGACAACGCAGAATTTATCAAGATTAGTGCTGCAGGTTACAAAGAAAGTCAACCTCATGATGTGGATGTAATTTAAGACTACATCATAAAAAACAGTAATTGAAACTGCAGCCAGTGTTATAGAAAAACGACATCCGGGTATAACGATATTGTTTCATGCAATATCTTTTTTTATGCCAATAAAAAATTTATTTTTTATCAATACACGATTAGACAGGATAAATCAACAGGTAACTACAGCACAGTCTGCGCAGGCCTATCCAAAACCTAATTTAGTTAGAGCATTTCTATAATTATTACGAGATTTGCATATTTACATACAATAGAAAAAAGACACAAAAAACAATATCCACAAAATATAAAACAAACACATTTCACTTCAATAGTCCAACAAAGGCTATCAAGTTAACGAATCAGTATCCAATGGTGTAAAAAATTATTAAAGGACAGAGTCCAAGGTTTTGGGTTTAATTGTTGCAATGAGTACTAAGGCTATATCTATTTCAACAGGTATCAATAACTAAAAATCAACAACATTTCATCCAGGTACAATTTAAAATAAAAAAGTATAATATTCTCTATTTCCAATCAATAAAAAAATCAATTATCGAGTAGAATTAGCTCTCTCTCCCAATGGGATATTTATAAATGGAACTGCGCCTGCGTTGCCGGCACCACCGCCTTCGCCACCTCCACCTGAATTACCAGTTACTAATGGAAGTTGTCCATCCCATTTTTGAGACTTAAGCCAATCAAGATACCCAGTGCTATTTCTAAGTTGTCTGTCAATGATGCTAATAGCTTCTGATTCTCCTTGTGCCTTTAATATATTAGATTGTCTTAACCCTTCAGATTGTGCAATATTGGCTCTTTGTTCTCCTATAGCCCTAGCTTCAGCCTGTTGTGCCTCAATTTGTATTCTTCGTAGTTCATTTTGAGCTTGTAATGCGCGTTGTTCAGCTTCTACTTTAGATTCCACAGCCCTAACGAACTGATCAGAGAATGCGAAATCAGTGATTGAGATTGCATCGACAATTATATTGTATGGCGACAATCTACCCGTTATCTGTGTTTCAATTTCATCTTTTACAAGCTCTCGTTTAGTGATTAATTCTTCAGCATTGAACTGAGCGGTAACTTGCTTAACCGACTCTTGAATTGTTGGAACTATAACCCTACTTGAATAGTCAAACCCTAGTTGTTTGTATAATGCAGGGACAGTATCAGGGTCTACGTGATAGTTCAACGCAACTTCTGTAGCTACATTCTGAAGATCTTTAGATGCAGAGGTAGTACTTTCAACTATCTTTTGTGTTCTGACTTCCAATTGGAGAATCGAATCTCTAAAAGGGAGAACAAAATGAAGACCTTCGCTTAGTGATACACCAGGATCTACTGCACCAAATTTAAGCAACACACCTCGGTGACCGGCATCAACAATTTTTATGCTGGATGACAAAATAACAAATATAACTATTACTGCAATTATTGCAGGAATCGCTATTCGAAGAGGACTCGACAATCCGGATCCTCCCCCTCCACCAACATCTTCTAACGGTTCACCATCTGGAGTATATCGTCTATTTCTTTTACGTCGAAAAATACCTGCCATATACAATATGTAGATGGAATTTAATTTAAATATTTGTAATAGTTTATTTTTTGGAATCACCAAAATACTCTAAAAAATCATTTGAAAATTTCCCTACATCCATCAAATTAGAATTTTCCGTTAAATTTTTTTCTTTTATCCACACGATGTTACCATCTAAATCAATTATGATGAGCTTAGACCTTTCCAAGTATTTCAATATAGCGTTAATCTTATCCAAAGTTAAGTGAGGCGTTAAAATCTTTCCAAGATCCCTCAGTTTAGGAAATGGTGTAATATCCTTAATTTTATTTAAAAAAAATACAACATCAGACTCTGAAAAATCATTTGAAGCAGACTGATTTCTTTTCTTATTGATCTTTTTTTTGCGGATACAAACTATATTGAGTTTTATTAAATAAATCTTATTGTTGCATCGCTTTAGTTAAATACCACAGCTAGGTTAGTTAACATATAATCCCACTAAACAAATATCCTTTATTGTCAAATGTACTAATAATGTCAATTTCAATTTTTGTATTATCCATGATGCCATAACACCCCTTGTTTCTTCATATAATC
>JBKJYK010000105.1:0-8360 GCA_046715515.1 Candidatus Nitrosocosmicus sp. | reverse complement strand
TTTTTGTATCGAGATTAAATAATCAGGGACAAAATAATAAATTCAATATCAATAAATTACTTATTAGCGTTATCAATTGAGGTTTTCTATAAAAAAAAGTATCATGCCCAATAAAAAAAAAAGGGATGTGGAATCTCCAGATATTTCATTGGAAAATAGTTCCACTTTGCAAAAAGATAACAAAGGAAATATGGAGGTAACAACAAAAGCAGCAAACGAAAATCACACCCATCAAAATAATGCAGAATCTTCAGAAAGCAGATCCACGCCCGAACCAATGGAAAAGTTGCAAATTCATCAAACTCCAGGCCGAGAGGAGGAAGAGGAAAAAGAAGTCATCTGTCACCATTGTAATGAAAAATTAGGTGGCGATTGGAAAGAACCACACTGGAAATGGAACTTGGATAAAAATATAAAATTTTGCACGAGGTGTTATGGAATCAAAGAAATAGAATATGAAAAACTGGTGAATTACTGCTCTATATGCAATTCCAAATTAAAGTTTATTCGCTATAACCCTAAACCAAAATGGAAGATAAGGGGGCAATTGTGCAGAAATTGTTGGGATTCTGAAAACAGCAAATACAAAAGTGACAAACAAGGATAACAAATTAAACAATGCAGTAGTTTTTTGCTAAAGAAAAGATATAAAGTTCTAAATGGTATTTTTTAATTGTCGTTTTGAGGTTATCGCCAAATCATAGATAAAACACCGAGGCCTGTAATACAAAGGCCAGCATAGGACAGTTGTGGAATGCCTATCAATCCCGAACCAACAGCAATTCCAATACCCGATATAGCCATCAATAATTCACCTTTTCTTCTATTATTTAAGTGCAAAGTCATCATAATTTACAGGGTATAATTTATTATAGTTTTGTATCATTCACTTTAAAATCCATTTGAAAAAACTTTTTGTTCTAAAGACAATCATTTTTATATATTAATATGAATAGGGTAAAGCAATTTGGTAAATCACATGTGGCTCCAGACTTTGCCAGAAAATCCTTATTGACCAATAAACTTAAATGAATGAATTTAAACAACGTATTCTAACTAGCAGCAGAATCCATTGTCGGAATGTAATATTGTAATTATAATTAAAGCTTTTTGTCAATTTTTACTATCTTATTAAGATATATATATTTTACCTTGACTAATTGTAGTTGAAAAAGAAAAGAGGGGGACCTCTCAACTCTTATCATATAGATAATATCAAAGAGAATTATCATATAGATGACAATATTAGGGACATTAATACATCCACTGCACAACCACAGATAAAAGAAAGAGAAAATAAGGCTGTAAAGCAATGGTTAGCTGATAGGCTGAGAAATAAACTCCAAAGCGCATCCATTTTATCTTTACAAACCCATAGACCAATAATACTATATAGAAAAGACATTGAAGAAACCGAAAATGCCGTGGAGGAGGAAATCAGTTATTTAACAGGAAAACATGTTGTTCAGTTAATATATTCTTACGGTGGATATATCCCATCAACCTTTCAAACTATAGAGATATTTACTTTAGACAAGTTCGCAAAATGGGTTGTACAGGAACAGCATAAAGATTTGCTTTTGCAATGTATTGATAATTTAGAATTAAAGTAACATAACCCAAATCCTCTTTATTCCATGGTATTTACCATAATTAATCCGGATTAAAAAACAGTTTTGCGTTTCAACCTTATTGTTGTAAGACACAACTCAAATGCTAAAATATTGGAATATAAGCAATATTCCACAATTAATAACAAAATCTTTAATTATATAGAATTTGAAATGCCTATCTTATAATCCTAAATGGAAAAACCCATTTTTTTCCCGGTATATTAGGTTATATTATATAAATTAATAGATAAAATATTATAGAAAAATATAATATGTTAATCACTAATAGGAATTAGGTATGAAGGTGTTGATAGCTGAGGATGATTTTGATATAGCACTCACTTATGAAAAAGGATTAGAAAGAAAAAACTATCACGTTACAATTACAACAAATGGAGAAGACTGCCTTAAAGCATATAACGAGGAATTACACAAGATTACTTTTGATTACAACACAACCAGTTCTTGCAATTGTTCTTTGGCAAACAACCCACCTTTTGATATTGTACTTTTAGATTACAGTATGCCTCAGATTAACGGTTTGGATGTAGCAAAAGAGATTTTATCAATAAACCCCCATCAAAGAATAATCTTCGTATCGGCATATGTCGAGGAAACATTAGAGGAATCAATAAAATCCCTAAACCAAGTTGTAGAATTAATGCAGAAACCCTTTACACTTGAAAAACTGATAGACACGCTAGAGGACAATGAGGTCTACAAAGAGTTACAAAAACTTAATGTAGATGTAGATATAATCAAGGCAGTCACACCTACCCATGAACAGGTAATGGATTTATTAGAAAAAGTTAGAAGGATAGAAAAGGCTAGAACTTTTTAAAACGTGACAAGACCCCAATCCATACGCATTCGTTTATTCACTGGATGATTGAATTTCTTTAAAGATACTCGAAGCTTTTACAACAATTTAGAGTGCCGATAACGGTAGGTAATATGCTAGCAAAATAAAGAAAAGAAAAGAACAGAATGTAAAAAAATTATAGATGAATAAGTCCCCCAGCACCTGATGCATGTGGAGATTGACCTGGAAAACTCCTTCTAAAGTGACCAGAAGGTCTTTTTGATATCAACTCGATAAACCATGCTTCATGCTCTATCTCTTCTTGCATTATCTTTTGTGCAATATCATAGGTTCTAGGATCTTTTCCTGAAGTCATATCACAAACTTCTCCCCATGATCTAATAGCACACTGTTCTGCCTCCAAAAGAACTTTAATAATTGATGATAAATCCTTCCAATTGTCGGGTAAATAAGCATCTGGACAACCGGCTTGAGTTGCAAAATCTCTTATATCACGTGGTAAACTTCCACCCAATTCATATAATCTTGGAACCATGGCTTCAAAGTGATTCCTATCCTCTATCCTTGCATCTTCAACAATTTCTTTAATACCCTCACCATCTAAACCTGTACAGTGCATTCTCAATATAGTATAGTAATAGTAAGTAGTAAATTCAGCACCAACCCCCTTTGTTATTAACTCTTTTAATCTTTCAATGTTAACTCCGTTCTTTTCAAGTACTTCCAATGCGACTATATTTGGAACTTTATCGTCATTGGTTGTTCCTATATTTGAAACATTTTGGTTATTGGTTGCTCCTGTCGTTGAAACATTTTCGTCTTTAGCATTTAAACTCATTAGAAAATCTTAATCATTTTACTTATAAAAATTTTATTATATAAAATGACTTGATAAATTTCGAATCATAACCACTAATCAATCAATCTATCATAAATGAATAACCCAAAGGGACAGCATATCGGCAATTAGAGCAAACAATTACTAGATACAGATATAAAAGAAAATATATGCCAGGCAATCTAAAAAATAAGTCCACTCTTTAAATAAAAAATATGGTAAATTGAAAAGGACATATCACATTTTCGCCAAATCAAATGACGTTTTATTTACACCATCATCATAATCCATAGTGCATTGGCAAAAGGCAGAGGTTCATAAATTCAAAGTCATTCTATAGTATATCGGTAGTAGTAGTTTATTTTAAAATATCTTCATCTGTTTCATACCCTTCCCTATCAATTAATTGTTTAAGGCAAATCGTAAAACCAATATGTGAACAATCATCAGTAATGCATCTTTCGCAAAGTGGAACCCCATTAACAATGTCCACCAATATATCAGAGTTTAAACATCTGTCATAAATTTTAACCTGAGTGACATAAGGAAAATTAATGTGTTTTAAAATTAGTGGGGGATTTGCAGTATAGTTATCATCAGCAGTAATAAAAGATTTGCAATTCATCCATTTTAGAAATGCAAATGTTCCCTCATCAAGGCTTTCACATTTTTCTGCTTTTATCTGTAAATTGTTATTTCTGATTTTGTCTTTTCTAGACATTATCTTTCTAGTTATACCTTCATTCAGTTCGGTGAGATATAAAGGTTCGGTGCATTGGTCCTGTCAATACCCATTCCATAAATCTTATGTATGAAGACTTCAAAAAAAATGGATATCGATAGACCAAGGTAAATATATGGCATTTATTGGAGCCACCTGACTTTCCGAAATGGAGAAGGTAAAACAACACCCAGGGAAAAGATATGTCTCACATAGTTAGATCAAACCCATAGTTTGACCATTTATCATCAACTAATCTCTTCGTCTCCTCATCTACTTTGACCTCTTCCTGAATTTCTCTCTGATAACCCTCTTCCTTCCACTTTGTAGTTGCATCGATACCCATTTTAGATCCAAGGTTAACAAGAGGGGACGCTGGATCGAGAGTGTCTGTAGGCGTATTGTCGATTATGATGGTATCCCGTTTGGGATCTGCTCTAGTCGTGATGGCCCATATAACCTCATCCATATTATGTACATTGATATCGTAATCAACTACAACAAATATTTTGGTTAATGACAGCTGTCCCATACCCCATAGCCCCATCATGACTTTTTTAGCCTGGCCTGGATATCTTTTTCTAATAGAGAAAATGGCCAAGCCCTGAAACCATCCTGCGGGTGGCATTGAATAGTCCACCACCTCGGGCTGAAACATTTGAATCAATGGAAGAAAAGACCTCTCAATAACCTTACCGAAAAAAGCATCCTCGAGAATGGGCTTTCCAACTACAGTTGTCAAATAAATGGGTTTCTCTTTTTGCATTATACCCGTTAATGTAAAGGTCGGAAAAAGATCGGCAGGTGTGTAATACCCCGTATGGTCACCAAAAGGACCCTCGATTTCAAGCTTATTGGGATCAACCTCCCCCTCAAAAACTATTTCCGCATTTGCAGGAACCTCCAGGTCAACAGTGGAGCATTTTACAAGTTTAATCCCCTTTTTTCTGGATATACCTGCAAACAGAAATTTATCCATGCCTTCAGGGACTGGGGCAATACTACTGAATATTGTTCCAGGATCGGAACCGATTACCACAGCAACTTCTATTGGTTTTTGCGAATCTTTCATTATCTCGTAATGCTGCGCCCCACGTTTGTGTTTCTGCCAATGCATTATTGCCTTTTTTTCATTGAGAATCTGAATTCTGTATAAACCAATGTTTCTTATCTCAGTTTCGGGATGCTTTGTTATTGTCATCCCAAAAGTAATAAAACGACCAGCATCCTTTGTGAATGATTTCAGAATGGGGAATTTATCAAAGGAGGGATTTGTTGTGTTTATTTTTTCCTGAACAGGACCCCTATCGGTAATTTTTGGCCCGTATTCCGATATTTCCGAGAGCTTTGGAAGCATTTTCAGTTTATTAAGAACCCCACTGGGCATCTTTAATTTAGTTAAATCAACTATTCTTTTCCCAATATCAGAAAAATCTTTGATATCTAATGCTATTTGCAATCTATTCAGGGACCCAAATGCATTGCCGAGTATTGGGATGTCATATCCCTTAACGTTTTCAAACAATATAGCAGGACTTTTTCCAGAATACATCAATCGCCTCATTATTTCCGCCACCTCCAATTCAGAATTTACTTCGACTTTTACTCGCTTGAGTTCACCTATAGAATCAATTACGTTAATGTAATCTAATAAATTATCAAAAGCCATATGACAGATTCAAGAAATCCCTATTTAATTTAATATCGAATAAAAAAAATAGTTATAAAAAACTATATTAAAAAAAAATTTTTGTCATTTATTCGGTTTGTTTGTTTTTGATACTGGTTTAATTGGTTTTGATTATTGGACAGTTTAGCCAGTTGTGTTTATGTCAACTGATGTACCATTGGGACCAATCATTGTTGAATTACCATCAGGTAGTGTTTGATTCATTGTTACACTACCATTTACGCCTACCCCAGTTTGGCTGCCTGTATTATTCAAATCAGTTGTGTTTTCCAATTTCATGGTCAAGTTTTGTTGTGCAAATGCTGCTGGTGATGCCATTCCTACAACAAGGGAAACAGCTGCTACGATGCCTACTATTGCAATTAAATTTAATTTATACATGCATATACATTAGTGTTTTGCGGCTATATAAGGCCTTTGATATTTATGTAAAAATTTGACAAAACTGTGTGCAAAGTTATTAATATTGCAAAACTGTTAAAATAAAAAAAATAGTTTATTCAAACTATTGTTATGCTGCTCGGTGTGGCATTTAAACGAACCCAGGCTGATTTGCGGAAGGTAGACTTTCTGATTCTGGCATATGTCCTGGTATTTCAGTATTGAAAAGTAAATGGCTTGTTGTAGCAGGTATTGTATTAATTATGATATCTTTAAAATTTGGTGCTTATTTTGCTTCAATTTATATTCAAACGGGGAATCCGATATAATAGGATTAGATCCGGATCAGAATACACCTCTAATCATTTCTGCAATATTTTTCTTTGCTGTTGTAGGAGTGCTTGTAAAAGATTTTATATAATTCGTGAAGATACCTAGGGTACGTAACAAGGAAGTGTATTACCACAGATGCATCAGTTACCTGCATGACTAATTAAAGAAAATAAAAATTTGTGTACTGGTAATTGTTAGGGTCTTACACAAGTGTAACAGTATCCAGTTTCATTTGCAGAAGGTAGACTTTCTGATTCTGTCATATTTCCGGTCATTGATGTTGCGTTACCGCCTGTCTTATTACCCATTGAACTCATGTTGTTATCCATTGTCATGGTCATATTTTCATGGTTTGCTGCGAAAACTACTGCTGTTGGTGATGCCATTCCTACAACAAGGGAAACAACTGCTACGATACTTACGACTGCAATTAAATTTAATTTATACATGCATATACAGTAGTGTTTTGCGGCTATATAAGACCTACAAGTGTTTCATAATTGCCATATATTATTCTGTTACAGTATTATGAAGAGACCATGAAAACCCGCTAAAACGGTTTTTTTAAAAAAATAAATTATTTGTGGAGTTTCAACAGGTTTGCTTTGTTTTTGTTTATCAATGGAATAATCTTTTCAGTTATCAACTGATGAAAATTATTAGTTTCAGGATCAAACGATAACAATAAAACAAATGACAATACACTAAATTCATCCGTTATGGGAATAGTAGCCCTCATTAATTTTTCATATTTGGAGCTTGCATATTGAATTTTTCCCAACATATACTCCCAACGTAACCTTGTAAATTGCCTTGTGGCAGCAGTAATTGCATATTGAGCTCTTTCTTCTGGAGTTAATAATGGATTCAGGCCAGGTCTTTCAGCTATTGACTTTAACTTGCCATCCTCATCTGCAATCCCAGCAAAACGAATTGATTGATCTAGGCCAATGACCTGCTTGCAAAATAGGTTAAACACCTCTTCCTCTTCTTCCCTATTCATATCAGTATTCACCTTTTATACCAAATCAAACTGTCCAATATATTAGTATAAATAATAAAAAAAAGGATTTTATCTATTTGGGATTAGAGAGTTGCATGCGTCCTCACCAAGAATTCTAGTGCAAGAATCCAAGAAATCTTTAAATTGTTCGTTTGGAGTTGGTGGGAAATTAAATGGGGGGGTTTGTTCTAACAACCCCTCACGGTCTTCACCCAATTCAAACTGGTCATCACTAAAATCGGTCAAAGTCAAATTCTTTATCATAGTTGTGCCGTCTCTTAGAATAGAAACAACTATCGTATCTCCGATGCTTTTTGTTGAAATGTGCTTTTTGATGTCTTGAACGTTTCTTACAGTGCTGTTGTCAATTTTTGTGACGACATCCCCACCTAATTCAATCTGTGTGCCATTAATTTCGGCAATGATATAACCGCCTCGAAGATCGGCTTTTGATGCAGGACTTTGATCCAATACACCAGTTATTAGGAATCCTGATGGAGAAGTTAGGTTAATTATTCTTGCTATTTCCGGCGTTACATCAACTCCAACCACACCAATGGCAAGTGGTGGGGAAGCAAGGCTAGCGTTGATTTGTGGCCGAGCGGTTAACTCAAGGTCAATCACTTTAGACCGATTTCCCTCCCTCAACACAGTAAGCGAAACATTATCCCCCACTTCCTTGCTGGTTTCCAAATAAGATAAGATGTCATCTACTTTTCTCACACTGCTATTATCAATTTTTATGATGACATCCCCACCTATTTTCATTGGATTGTCGTTGACTTGGATTGTGGTGTTACTTTCCATAACTCCTGCTAAGGATGCTGGGGTGTTCTCTGTAACATTAACAACCAGAAATCCTGATGCCTGTGAAAGGTTCATTAGTTTTGCTATTTCAGGAGTTACATCAAAACCGTTTATTCCCATATATGGGTGTTCATAAGTCTTGCCTTCCAGC
>JBKJYK010000104.1:0-3195 GCA_046715515.1 Candidatus Nitrosocosmicus sp. | reverse complement strand
ATTATGCCTTTGTCAATCCTATCTTGTGACTTTTTTTTATAATCATCAAAAGAAGTAACAATAAAAAACGCTCGCTCCAACTTTCGTTTGGCCTCTTGAATTTTTACAAGTGAAGGCCCTTCAATTTCCTCAGGGTTTGAATAAATTTTGGGATGGGCTATACCAGCCTTTTCCAACAAATAATACTGATTTTTTGGTAAATTCCTCTCCTCAGCTTTTAACAACCATCTATTACCGAAAATAGGTACATTAAAGTTATTTTCTATGTTGTCGTAGCCAAGATAAACCGAAAATGATCTATGGGAAATCATTATTGTGTTAAGATTTAAGAGTTTTTCTTGGTTCTCTTTAAAGAGAATATCTGAAAATTTGTCTAAAATAATTACCTCATCCGAAAGTCGACTAAACTTTATGTAGGGCAACTCCCTCCCCTTTTGGCAAATACAAACTGTTTTGAGATTTTCATCCTTTGCCCCATCCATTATTTCAAGAGCGGAATGACTCCCTATAACACCGACTGAAATGTTTTCTAAATCATACTTGTTATGAACATAATTGTTTATTTCAGATCTTTTGGTTTTTTCTTTTCTTTGTAAATAAGGGCTATCCGGCATTATGACACACTATATCTTATACTATTGTTCACTGTTTTGTTTTTTTAATTCAAATTCAATAGAGTTTTTTAAATCATGGTCATTTTTGTTAGAATAATCAACACCCAATGTTTCTGCAATAGATTCTAATTTTTCCCTGTCAACCGATTTATGCGCCGATTTATCCATATTCGTTTCAAGTGTTTTTTTTGAATCAATCCTTGCCTTTTGGAATTCACTTGATGCTTTTCCCAAAGACCTAGCTAATTCTGGAATTTTTCTGGCCCCAAAGAAAAGTACAACAATAATCAGAACAATAATAATCCACTCGGCACCATTAATGAAAGCCATAAAAGATATGTTACAATTCCCATTAATAAACAATAATATTCGGTTTTAAAGATTGAAGCCATAATCAGATAGGTTTTATCCGTTACCTTTATTTAGTAGGCAGCAATGGCAGTTAAAAAAATAATATTTTGTTATGCTTTCCCATGGGCCACAAAGCACATTAAATGAATCTTGTTTACTGGATTCTGAACCATCCAAAACTAAAGCACCAGATTTATGAACAGACTAAAATTCATATAATTTAAAAAATACAGGAAAACGATGAAATACAACGAAGCCGCATTCATTGGTCAGAAGAACTCAAAAGACGCCCAAATAAGGTTATTTAATTATACAGGTTTTGCCATGTTAACATATACAATAAAGCAATCACCCGAGGGAAAAGGTTTTCTTCCTGTTGGAGAAAAGATATTTGCAGCCAAGGCAACTTATGGTGATCAGATAATCCTATACATAACTGATGAGGATGGTTTTGCAAAAGCTCAATCAAAACCAATGAAAATTGAAGAGGGAGAAAAGTTATTTGATAAAATGCTGCTGGATGGAATAGAAAAATATAATGGTCAAATTAAAACTATATGACTATCTCTGTACCCATCTTTACATTTTCCAAAACAACCTTATGAATATTATCAGTTGACAACTTAAAGACAACAGTTGGTAAGCCCGATCTCTCAATTACTTTTAAACTAATTAAATCCATTAAATCATATGTTCCAGCCATTGAATTTTCTATCCTTAATAGATTAATGCAATCCTTGATGCCAATGGATTCAAATAATTTAGCGTCAGGGTTGCTTCTAGGATCATAGTTAAAGATTCCCTCCACATCCGTCGCATTAAAAAACTTTATTGCTTTGACCTTTTCAGCAATCAATGCAGAGGTAGCATTTGTACTTTGGCCAGGATATAATCCCCCAGTAATAACTACCTTATTTGCGAGAACAGCGGTTGAAACATCATCCAATGTTTGAGGTGTTAATGGGTAGCATAGATCCCCAAGACCGGACATCAACAACTTTGCGTTAAGATGAGATACCTGTATGCCAATTATATCAAGTGACGATTCATCAAAACCTAATGATCTGGATAAACTAATATAGAATCTTGCAATTTTTCCACCCCCAGTTATTATTATTGGTTGATAAATTTGATTTATTTTTTTTATTAGATTAACATACTCGTATAACATTTTGTAATCTGTATTAAAATTAAATATACTTCCACTGAGTTTTATAACGATTCGTGGTTTAATCATTCGTTTGTTTGTTTGTTTTTTTTCCGGATTATATAAATTTCGTTTTGAATGCTAATCGAAATGGCTGTCAAAAACACTTTCAAAAAACTTCCTGTTTTCCCTAGTGGTGTAAATCCTAATCATATCCAAATATCCGCTGATAGCATTGATTAGTGGAATTTGATCAAAAGATTTTTCATATTCCAATGTTTTGTCTATAATCATTATAGACGTGACTTCCCCTTTTTTGGGGGCTAATGGAATTGAGGGGGCTCTCGAAACATCCAAAAATACAGGATACCCAGATTGCCGATATTCTTCAACTATTTTTGTTATTTCTTTTATTTTCTCATCAAAAAGTTCGAGTCCGTTGACATTGCTTTTTCCTTGATCAAATTCCGGTGTGGCAGTGGATATTTTATTTTTATTTCTTTGGCTGGATAGTAAAAAAAATTCATAAACACATTTTAATAGGTTTCTATTTTGATAATCCTTTGCCAGTTTGATCCCAACGTTATTGTCAATACCGTTATCCGGCCTGGGGTTTGACAGTCTGGTAGACAATCGTTCTAAAACCATTTCATCATGTAAAACAAAAAAGTCCTCCAAAGATTTGAAATTGGTAAGACTCAGGTTCTCGTTTTGAATTTTCATTGAGTGCAGCAGCATTACCTCACCCGACCTAACAGATTTATGGAAATATACCGCTTTAAACATTTGATATCTTGATATCAACATAGATTCATATGAATACAAAGACGATTTGTTTATCCCTAAATTATTATTGGATGAAACCTCCAGAGAGTTTATGATCCTATGGTAATCTATTTTACCGTATTCAGTACCAGAAAAATAGCTGTCCCTTGGAAGGTAATCCATCAAATCCACAGATAACCCCACGGATATGATTTCATTCAAAAAGTTCATCTTGTGTTTTCCAAAGCTTATGGAGGCTATTTCCTTTGAATCATAGCCATTTTTTTCTATTATGTCTGATATTATTGTGTTGGTGAT
>JBKJYK010000103.1:0-3405 GCA_046715515.1 Candidatus Nitrosocosmicus sp. | reverse complement strand
GATATGGGTTGAACCTTTGGGCTTCAGATGAGGGTTGCATTATATTATAAATATAACTTGGATATCTTGCAACATAAAATTATGTTCGAACAATCAATTAGATATTTAACGTAAGTTTTATGCAATCAATAGGTCAAAAATCATCATAGGATATTTTTGCTAATTACATGTAATTGATATCAATATGATAGGATACACATTGACTCAGCATTATTTGAACAAATATGTTAATAAGTGAAGTTAGATCTATGGATTAAAAATATTTATCAAACGAAAAATAAGTATAAATCAATATTTTGTTATCATCTAATGGTCAAACCGGCGAAAATAATGATTGGAATGATTTAAGAAACTATCGTCCATCGTCAGATCTTAGTAAACCTTCATCCAAATCAGTTTTGTATGATAAAGATAGTAACGAAATAGACAGTAGTAAAGGAAAACAGATTATAGAAACCAAAGTAATACACACGAAGAAGGTATAGTTCAAACCGTCCAACTTACTCATCAAGATTGCAAGAATAAACTTGATGTATATTGCGATAGAAAGGGGCCTTCTGTATTAATTAACACATCCGCATATAGGGAACTTTACTCAAGTATAAAAGACAAAGGTGTAAAGATAAGGGTTTTAGTAGAAATTACTTTAGACAATTTAGATTACTGTAAACAAATTAAAAAGTTATTTAATGCTGACGTAAAACATTTAGGGGAAGCCAACGTCAATTTTGCAATCATAGATGATAAATGGTATCTTGCTTCATCAGTGTTAGAAGAAGGCAAGTCAATACCCGAACTAATATGCAGTAATGTAAAAAGTATTATAAACCAAAATCAATTCATATTTGAAACCTTATGGAATAAGGCCATACCTGCGGAGGAGAGGATAAGAGAGATTAAAGAAAGTTTGTTACCAGTTGAAACAAAAATCATAACTGAAAACAAAGAAATTATCTCCCATCTTATGTCGATACTTGCTAACACTAACCTTGGAGTATCTACATGCACTGTGATAAGTGGTATTGAATTAGCATACAAATTCAAGCCAATATTTGAAGGATACAAGAATATAGTAAGAATACATCAGCAGGGAAAAATAAAAAATGGTGTGCGTTTTTTGACACATATTGAGAATGATAAAGAACAAGTGGCTTTAGTAAAAAAATTCCTTGATATGGGTTTTTATATAAGACACTTAAAAAACATTCCTTCTTTAAATTTTGGAGTTTCTGAGAGACAATTGGAAAGCACAATAGAAAAAATGACCAGAGGTAAGATGATGCAAAGTCTTCTCCATAGCACAGAACCTTTGTATATTAGCCATTTTCAATCTCTTTTTGAAGAACTTTGGGATTCTGCAATAGATGTAGAAGAAAGAATAAGACAAATAGAAAGTGGTATTGCATCTGAACATACTAGAGTAATCGAAAATCCCCTCCAATCAAAGAATCTTTTTCTACAGACTTTGGAGAATGCACAGGAAGAAATTATGATAATGTTTCCTTCACTAAATTCCATAAAAAGACAAAGCCAAATTGGTTTTTTTAGTTTACTTAAACTCAAGAATCAACTGGATTTTCGAGTTAGGATTCTATCACCAAATGCAGATATTGTCAAAGAAATAATACTGTTAGAATATGCCAAGGAAAAAAACCATAACGATGTAAATAAGGTCGCTATTAGAGATATTACGAAACAGCAAGAAATCAGATCCATTATTCTGATGGCAGATAAAAAACAGTTATTAGCAATCGAAGTTAAAGATGATTCCAAAGAAACTTTTGAAGAGGCTACAGGCTTGACTACATATTCAACAAGTGTTCCTACGGTTTTATCATATGTTTCTATTTTTGAAAGTCTATGGTCACAAACAGAAATCTCCGACAATTTAAGAATTGCTAATGAAAAATTAATTCAAAGCGAAGAAATGGAAAGGGATTTCATTAATACTGCAGCCCATGAATTAAGGACTCCAATGCAGGCAATTACTGGATATTCAGAAATGGATCAGGAATTATTCGATGATTTAAAGAAAATAGCAAAAACATGACAATGAAAGAATTCGAGACGATAATAGATAAGGTTTCTAGGCATCATGAGAGTATTACTAGAAATGCTTCAAGATTAGATCAATTGATAAATAATCTTTTAGAGGTTGCAAGAATTGAATCAAGTAGAAACCATATGCTGATGTTACATAGTGAAAAAGTAAACTTGGTTAAAGAAATCAAAGAAATTGTTGAAACACAACTTGTTCAAAAGTTGGCTGATAAGAACATCAAAATCAATTTTATTAACGAAATTTTAGATGAAGACTACTACTTTGTTTACGTAGACAAATCAAGGTTGGATCAAATCATTAATAATTTGTTAGAAAATGCTATTAAATTTTCTAAGAATAATAGCAATATTGATATAATTATCAAAGACAGTGACACGGAGATGGATCAACAAATATCTCTCTATAATGAATACATAAATGACGATGGAGCAAGTAAAGATACAGGCGATCTGCAAAGTAGAGATGAAAGCAACAACATAAAGCCAATTATTTTGACGAGGGATCATAAATACATAATTGAAAATGAAGTTTTTGTTGCTATATCAGACTCAGGTAAAGGGATCTCTCCAGACATACATCCAAAATTATTTGAAAAGTTTGTAACCAATTCAGATTCTGGAACGGGACTTGGATTATACATTACTCGAAATCTAGTTGAGGTCATGGGAGGAAGGATATGGGCATACAACAATAATGATGGAATTGGATCTACATTTATTTTTAGTTTACCAAAAGTTGACCCGACTGTTTTGGATAGAAATTAGATAAAAAGAGAATGAGCCTCTCCATACCGGTGATAGAAGTCTCTATCGATCTTTCTTATTTCGCAACAAAATGATCTTGTTAATTAATCAAAACAACAGAATAGGTGTTAAAAAAAAATCGCCTGAGAAACCATTTTTGATAGATGTAGTTACATGCTACTCTTGATATTTCAATGATTGAAATCAATGGGATGACTTGAAATGAACCACATATCTCATTTTAGCCTGTTATTCTTCTGGATATCTATGCATAGGCCAAATAGTAAAGTTAAGAATTTAAGTGTAGTACACACTTTTGATCATGGATAAAATATCCAATTCTGAAGACGAAACACGAGCTCTTCATAATGTTGAAAGTTTTGTTTTGGATAGATTATTGACCCAACATACTTCAACAGGTAGTGATTCTTCAATCAACATTAGAGAATTAATGGAATCCTTAGATCCTACG
This sequence comes from Candidatus Nitrosocosmicus sp., assembly GCA_046715515.1. Taxonomy (GTDB): domain Archaea; phylum Thermoproteota; class Nitrososphaeria; order Nitrososphaerales; family Nitrososphaeraceae; genus Nitrosocosmicus. The sequence continues at coordinate 128 of JBKJYK010000103.1, read as the reverse complement.
ATGTCTCCGCTATTTGATCAAGCTATTGAGGATTTGATTGCTCAAAGCCTGATACATTCTGAAGATGGCGAAAATTATCAAATTACTCCAGAGGGTGTAAAAGAAGTAAAAAGTAGGAAGAGTGAGGC
>JBKJYK010000102.1:0-3187 GCA_046715515.1 Candidatus Nitrosocosmicus sp. | reverse complement strand
TTCAAGAGGAAAGAGATCTGCCTCCATCTACATAGACCGTTGTTCCCGCAATATAGCTGGCGTCCTTTGATGCCAAAAATACCACAACTTTAGCTATTTCTTCTGGCTTTCCAAATCGCCCCATGGGTGTCTTGTTTTCTTTTTGCTTTCTTTTTTGTTCGTCTTCCATAACTTCCTTTTGCATCTCTGTTTCTATTGCGCCTGGAGCAACTCCATTCACCCGTATTCCTTTACCAGCTAACTCCAGTGCAACAGTTTTAGTCAGCATTTCCAACCCACCCTTGGAGACAGCATAGGCAACACCCTCCACCTGAGGCACAGATTCGTGATATGAGGACATGTTAATGATAGAGAAACTGTAGTTGTCGTCAATGTTGCCATTGTTGTCATTTAGAGGCACATCACTTGAGTTTAGGTTTTTTAACATTTGCTTTACAGCCTCTCTTGTGCATAAAAATGCGCTCCTTAGGTTGATATTGATAACCTCATCCCACTCGCTAGCACTCAATTCATGAATTTTTTTAGATTCACCACGTATTCCAGCATTGTTAACCAACACATCAATTCTACCAAACTTTTGGATGGCCTGTCCTATCAATGAAACACAGGTCTGTTCCTGTGATATATCCCCCACCAGATAAGATATCCTATTATTGTCCCCTTCTTCTGCTAACGCTTCTCCTAATGCATCCCTTAAAATATCTTCAGCGGCATCGTTTAGGTCCTGCTCATCCCTTGCGTTTAACACCAAACTGTATCCTGACTTGAAAAACTCTGCTGCAATAGCTTTGCCAATACCCCGGCTTGAACCAGTTATCACTGCTACTCGACCTTTGTTGTTATCCTTGTTACTTTCAGACATTGTTAATGTTATTTATAGAAATAAATTTTATAAACTTCATTTGGCGGTTTCCAACTGTTTTACAAAACAAAAGAAACAAGATTTTAAAGCCTCTAACATTATGAAATCCCAATATCCAAACTCTTTTAGTATTCAAACAATGTGATACATATGAAAAGATTTCTTTCATAACTAATATGTAATCGGTAAAATGTGTTCATCCACTCACACAGTGATTCAAAACAGCATTGCAGTGACCAATACCAAGGCATCATATAGCCTCATATTCAAAATAAGACATTCACCGTTTACTAAGCGGATTTTACTTTTCATAATCAATTTGATGAATCATCATAACACAAATATCAAACACAAAAGAAATAGTGTCTAAATAGAGGAATTAGATTTTACTCACTCAATTGTTCAATCTATTCCTAAATTATGTAAAAGAAAAGAAAAGGATAGTTAAGACAACTGAGATTTACTGATTGTCGTATCTTTTGGCAATAATCAAGCTATCCAAGATAAATAACAACAATAATAATCAATTTTGGATAGAATAATTTTGTTTATGTTATTTTATTTATATAACATCAGAGCATAATAATGCTGATTTATGATGATAGACGAATATAAAAACAAGGAAAATAGAGACAAGACAGAAGATTCAGACAAAATAGTAAAGACAACCACAGATAGAGAGCCAACAATTGAAATTACGGACCCTGACAATCCGGAATCAGATAAAAATGAAAATGAAAAGGCAAAAGAAGTATTAGACGACGCAGGGGATCAGATATAAAAGTTATTTCCATAATTAATTAAATAGGCTTTTTTAAACCTGAAGCATATTGGAAATATTTACTTGTTATATTGGATAATACCTAATGACACAAATGCTAGAAAACAAAACCATATGTTGACAATTAGTTTCCTTGGAAAAATACATATTTTGGGTAAAACCCAATAGTGACTTTTAGAAAATATAAATTGCAATGGCGTATAGAATCAAATACAGGCCATAATACAAATCAACAGCATTCAAGCAACTACACAAACACATATGGTATCTTAATTTACCTCTGCGTTCACCTTTGTTTTATTAAATCCGATAAGCAGAAATACATAATTTTGAACTTATAACTTAATTCGTAAAAACATGCCTTTTTCATTTTATTGTTTTGATTATCTGATATCTTGATACAGATTGATTACTCTATTGTTAATGATCAAATCTCTTTTTTTACCTAAACGGTTTGTTTTTTTATTAGTAATTACAATAATATACATATGTATGAAGATCAAAAATTTAAATGCTCATCGTGTGGTAAAATGTTCACATCTGAAACTAATGCTACGTTGTGTCCATTGTGTTTGAAGGAAGTCAGTAATATGAGTTCAGGTTAGCATTAGCATTGAAATAAAAAAAGGACTGCCACGACAATTAGTGATGACATTAAAATTACTTTATAATTTACATATTTATCAAAATGGATGTTATTAATGATTGTTTGTACTATCGTATAATCTTGGAATTTGACAATTATTCACACAAGGATTAATTGTGAAATGTTGTGGCATATATTTTCTGTTAATTATTTATTTAATATTGTAATGTTATTGCAACTTTTAATAAAATCTACTAGTCTTCTTTTTTATCATCAAAGACTAGAGTTGGTTGATTGTCAGGGACATTTGAAGAAGGCATCTCTAGAGTTATCCTATATTCTAGGTGTCCGGCATTGGTAGCTATATGTTGCTCGGCAAAACTTGGACTTAAGGGTTCTGTGATTTCCTCATCGCACATGAGGCATTTGACCGTAATCTTTTTTGTTTGACTGTTCATCAGATTAGATATGTTTTTTATATATCTATATCTTTCTTCAAATGGCCCCTCATTTAACTATAAACCTATGGATTGAATCTGCTCTATTTCTATTATGAATACCATAAACAACAAAACGTCCTTAGGATGCATTGGATTTAGATATATTTTGTAATTTCTAGGGTTGTCCTTTAGCGACACTCAAAAGCATTACCTCTTTTACTAATATTCAACATAAAGGGACAGTTATATCTGTAAATGGATCCAAAAGTATAAGATAATAAAACTGACAAGCAATAGGAAAAAAAATGCAGGTTAGGTTATGGATGTTACCGTTATCAAGGGTAATTCAAACCATGTTTGGATTTATTTTGCCGTTGTGCTAAAAGGCAAAGAAACCTTAGAAACAGCATATCTGTTGAAAGGAACACTCGTGTCGCAGAGTGGTTATCGCTAATTTAATCAAAACTCATCTCAAAATTTCAATATAACAGATGCAGAAGGGAAGTGGTATACTCAAG